>JAKAVX010000547.1 GCA_021827465.1 Deltaproteobacteria bacterium
CGGCCAGCGACAGCGCACGCGCGCGCCGCGCGCGAGTCGTAGATGCCGAGACGACAGACGCGCCGGCCGACGCGGCCCAGCTCGTGCCGACCGGTCTCGATCCAACGTCGGTGGAAGCGCTCCGTCAGCGCCTCGCGGGATCATACGATCATGAGTAGCTTCGACCTCGGCAGCGCGCGCATCGACCTCGACGACCTGGACGAACTCAAGCGCGCCCTCTCGCGCGTCTCGTTCCGCGCTCTCGACTTGACCGCGCCGCTCAGCGTTTTCGGCGATGAAGTGAAGGCCCAATTCGAAGCGGCCTTCGACCGCGAGGAGACGCCCGCGGGCGACCCGTGGGCGCCGCTCGCCGAGCGCACGCAAGAGAACTACGTCTATCCGCGCAAGCGCAAGAACGCCGTCACGTCGGAGACCGCGCGCAAGCGGGCGCGGCGCTCGCGCGAAGTGCGAGGCGCCGATCACATCCTCCAGGGGCGACGCGTTCCCGGGTGGTTTCGTCGCGCGCTCCGCGTCGTCGCCGGCCGCCACTCGTTGATGGTAGGCGAGCACATCGGACCGGCCGCTTTCAGAGCCGAGTTCGGCAACGAGGAGACGAACGAACCCGCGCGCCCGTTTATCGAACTCACCGGTTCGATGCAGCGCCGATGCGCCGAAATCATGAAGCGCTATCTCGGCTCGCGGTGGTTTTGACCCGTGGCCGCCGCACGTATGCACGTACGCACGATGATGGTGGTGGTCCCCAATGCCGGCGCTTAACCTCAAAGTATTTTTTGAAGCCGTAGACAAGATGTCCGGCCCGATGAAGAGGATCGGGCTGGCCTTCGACGGGATGGACAAGGCCGCGAAGGCGAGCGCGCGCACAATCAAAAATTGGGGCGCCGTCTCCGCCGTCGCGTTCGGCGCGTTCCAGGGATCGAAGCACCTCTCGGACGCGATGAACCGCGTCAACCAGGCCGCCGAGCCGCTGGCCGAGGCCAAGACTCATTTCGAGCAGGTCGCCGGGGCCGCGAACACCGCGAAAGCCGGCGTCCAGGCCGCGGCGCTCGCGCGCGCTTACGGCCAGGCGTCCTGGCAGGAAGAGATCGAGACTCTCAGGCGCGCCTATCAGTTGTACGGGAATTACCAGGACGCGGTGAAAGCGGCCGCGGCCGCGAACAAGCTCGCAACCGCGACCAACCAGGACGTGCGCGAGACGCTGGATCAGATCGCGATATCGGCGCGCAACGCCGGCGTCCCCGTCCAGGTCATGGCCGACAAGCTCGCCGCTCTCTACAAGGTCAGCGGCAATGCCACCGATTCGCCGACCGGTCTTCGCCAGCTCGAACGCGGATACTCACTGGCGAAAACGCAGGGCGTCTCGCTCGACAAGTTTCTCGCGATCGCCGCGCTGGTACAAAAGCACGAAGGCAAGGGCGCGACCCGCGACCTGTTCACCTACTTCGAGCAGACGACGAAGAAGGGCGGCGGCTTGCACCTGAGCCAGCGCTCGCTCGCGGTGCATAACCTCATCCAGTCTCACGCGAAGGAACTCGCCGCCGCGGAGTCGGCGCTTAAAAACTCGCATGGCGTGAGCGAGCAGATCCTCAAAAAGGCTCTCCTCGATCCGGCGCGGCAAAATAAAATCGCGCGCGAAAAGGCCGCTCTTCTCGCGCAGGGTTTCGGCGCCGCGGCTCTCCCCGCCCAGGCGAAGATGAATTCCCTGATCGGGGACATCGAGGGTTGGGGCGCGAAACTCGAGATCGCGCATCCCGCCGTGACCGCCGCGCTCTCGGACGCGGCGCTGTTCGGCTCGAAGCTCGTTCATCTGGGGTCGGCAGCTGCAGGCGCCGTCATTTCCATCCACGCGCTCAGCGCGGCGATCTCCGCGCTCCGGCTCGCCTCCGGAGCCGAGGCAGCCGCCGGCGGCGCCGCGGAAGGCACGACCATCGCCGCCGGCGCGACCGCTGCAACGGTCGGAACCGTCGGCGTAGACGCGGCAGGAGGCGCGGCGTGGGTGTACTACATGCAGTACAAGTTGCCGAACGCGATTGGCGAGGCGATCGGCAACAAGCTCAAAGAAGCCATCGGCGAGTTATTGCGCGCCGAGAAACGGCACGACCAGGAAACCCACGTCCACGTGAAGCTGGACGGACACGAGATCGCGCACGCCGTCGCGAAGCACAACGGCGTCAAGTCGCGGACGGCGTTTTAGACGTGCGCATGCGCATGAACCATCGCCACCAGTACCAGCACAAGGCGCCGCTCCCGAAGCAGTCGAGGAAAGTGATCCGCGCGTTGCCGATTAGAGACTCGATCCCGAGGCTCAGGACCGAAAACAGGAGTAGCGCGCCGCTCGCGAGGCACGCCGCCATCGCGGCTCGCCGCCGCCAGGGCGGACTTATCGCAACCACGATCGTTGCGACCGCGACGGCGAGGAACCCGGCAACCGCCCACCAAGGGGGATTAGCGAGCGCGTCCATACGACGCGAATCTTCGCAAACTCCCGGCGCGCGAGGCAAGCGCACGACGAGTGACAACGGTTGTCGCGCATGATCGACCTCGACTCCATCCTGCTTCCTTACCAGCGGCGGTGGCTCGCCGATCGCGCCGACGTGAAAATCTGCGAGAAAAGCCGGCGCATCGGTCTCACCTGGACGGAGGCCGCCGACGCGGTTTTGTGCGCCGCGCCGCGCGAGCACAGTCAGAACACCTGGTACATCGGGTACAACCGCGACATGGCGCGCGAGTTCATCGACGCGTGCGCGGAGTGGGTCAAACGCCTCTCCGCGAAGGCGAAAGCGTCAGAACTCCTGGTCAAGGACGAAGAGCGCGACATCCAGGCGTATGAGCTTCGCCTGGCCAGCGGGCGGAAAATCGTCGCCTTGTCCAGTTCGCCGCGAAACCTGAGGGGCAAGGACGGCCGCGCGGTGATCGACGAAGCCGCGTTCCACTCCGACCTGGGCGCGTTGCTCAAAGCGGCTCTCGCTTTTCTCATGTGGGGCGGCAGCGTCCGCGTCATCTCCACGCACAACGGTGCGAACAGCCGCTTCAACGACCTGATCACCGAGACCCGCGAACTCAAAAACCGCTACTCACTCCATCGCGTCACTTTTCGAGACGCCCTCGCCGACGGCCTGTTCAAAAAGATTTGCGAGGCGACGGGGAAAAAGTGGAGCGCGCGCGGCGAGCGCGAATTCGTCGCCGGC
>JAKAVX010000548.1 GCA_021827465.1 Deltaproteobacteria bacterium
GCGAAACTCTTCGGCGATTTTGCGGATATGATTTAAGAGCTCGCGCCTGCGCTCATCGGTCAGTTCCGGAATCGGGATACGAATTATCTTGCCGTCGTTCTGTGGAGTAAGACCGAGGTCGGAGGTCTGAATCGCCTTCTCAATCTCATGCAGGGCGGTTTTGTCGTACGGAGTTATCACGAGTAGTCGCGGCTCGGGAGCTGCCAGTGACGCAAGCTGCCTAAGCGGTGTTTTCGCACCATAATAGTTAACTTGAATCGTTTCAACGAGTCCTGTCGAGGCGCGCCCCGTTCTTACCCGCGCAAGTTCGTGTTTGAAGGCATCGCAGGCCTTCTCCATATCACGACGCGCCATCTCGATTATTTCGGCTTGCATAGCTCAGGACTCGCTGCCGACCCAGGTACCAATCGCCTCGCCGGTGACCGCTCTTCTTATATTACCCGGTTTTCGCAGATTGAAAACGATTATGGGAAGCCGGTTTTCCATGCACATGGAGATGGCCGTGGAATCCATGACCTTGAGATTTCGCTGCAGGACTTCGATATAAGTCAAGCGATCGAAGCGTCTCGCCCCCTGTTCGCGTATCGGGTCGCGGTCATACACGCCGTCCACGGTATGGCTGGCCTTCAAAATTACCTCGGCGCTGATTTCCATTGCACGCAGGCTCGCCGCCGTGTCGGTAGTGAAGTAGGGGCTGCCGGTGCCGGCCGCCAAGATCACCACCCGGTCTTTTTCGAGATGGCGCACGGCGCGGCGGCGTATATACGGCTCGCACACCGCCTGCATCGCAATGGCGGAGAGCACGCGGGTCGGGACCGCAAGCCGCTCGAGCGCGTTTTGCAGCGCCAGCGAGTTGATGACCGTCGCCAGCATCCCCATCTGGTCCGCCGTTGACCGGTCCATCCCGCGCGCCTCGTAATCCGAGCCGCGCAGGATGTTGCCCGCGCCGATCACCAGCGCCAGCTGCACCCCAAGATCATAAACTTCCTTGACTTCCTGAGCGATAGCAGCGACCGCGTCAAGGTCGATACCGCTGCCCCGGGCGGGAGCCATCGCTTCGCCTGAGAGCTTCAGCAGGACCCGCCTGAAGCGCGGTTTGGGACTCAAACGGGTTTCAACTTCAGGCATCGTTTGCAATCCCTATGTCCCCCGGATGAGTCCTTTTTGCCCTGCCGAGTTACGGGCTGTTAAGCGTTGGCGCCGTCGTTATGCGAACTCACCGTCTCGCCCAACTGGAAGCGTACGAATCGGCGAATCTCGATTTTTTCCCCGAGCTTGCCCACGTACTCGCCCAGCAGATCGGACACGGTGCGGTTGGGGTCTCGCACCCAAGCCTGTTCGAGCAGGCATACCTCGCGGTAGAACTTATCGACTTTGCCGTCGACGATTTTGGCGACCACCTGTTCCGGCTTGCCGGCCGCCTGCGAGGCGTAGATCTGACGCTCCTGCTCGATTACCTCGGCCGGCAACTCCTCGCGGCTGACGCATCGCGGGTTGGCAGCAGCGATCTGCATCCCGATTTCCTTGACCAGGGTCTGAAACTCGGGTGTTTTGGCGACGAAATCGCTTTCGCAGTTGACTTCCACCAGCACGCCGAGCTTACCGCCCGCATGGATGTACGAGCCGATCGCGCCTTCGGAGGCGGCGCGGCCGACGCGCTTGGCTGCCTGTGCGATTCCCTTCTCGCGCAGCCATACGACGGCCTTCTCAAGGTCGCCCTTGGCCTCAGCCAGGGCCTTCTTGCAATCCATCACGCCTGCGCCGGTCTTGTCGCGCAGTTCTTTAACCAGGTTGGCGTTGACTTCCATCAGTTGTGCCTAAAGCAGTTTCACGATTAGAGAGCAAAACGACGTGCATGCCTTGATGTTACCGCGCCGAGCCCGTGGCAGGCCCCGCGTGCGGTTCTGCCCATCAGGCTCAGACCGCCTGCGGAGCTTCCGGAGGTACGCCTGCGCCGCTTCGGTCCTCAGCGGCCTTCTGCCGTTCCTCCGCCAATTGCTTGCCCTCTAGCACTGCGTCGGCGACCGCGGCCGTAAACAACTTGATAGCCCGAATAGCGTCGTCGTTGCCCGGGATGCGCCGCGCAATCAGGTCGGGGTCGCAATTCGTGTCGACCACCGCGATCACCGGAATGCCCAACCGGTTGGCCTCGGCGACCGCGATATATTCCTTCTTGGTGTCGATGACCCACAGTGCGTCGGGCAGTTTGCGCATGTTCCGGATACCGCCGAGCGTTGACATCAGCTTGTCGTGCTCGCGCTGGTTCTCGATCATCTCTTTCTTGGTGAGCGCCTGGATCATCTCAGGGTCGGCCATGATCTCGCCGAGCTTCTTCAGCCGGTCAATCGAGGCCCGGATGGTCTGAAAGTTGGTCAGCATCCCGCCCAGCCATCGGTTGTTCACGTGGAACATCCCGCATCGCTCGGCCTCTTCGCGCACGATGTCCTGCGCCTGCTTCTTGGTTCCAACGAAGAGGATCGTGCCGCCCTCAGCCGCCAGGTCGCGCGCGAAGTCGTAAGCCTCGCGGAACATCTTGACGGTCTGCTGAAGGTCGATGATGTAGATGCCGTTTCGTGCGCCGAAGATGTAAGGCTTCATCTTCGGGTTCCAGCGGCTTGTCTGGTGGCCGAAGTGCACACCAGCCTCGAGCAGCTGCTTCATGCTGATCTCGGTCATAAGATTCCTAGTCCTTGTCCGGCCCGGATCGGGGCGGCTCCTAACTTACCAGCCGCACCCGCCTGTTCAAAGCGCCCCGCGAGACGCCCTAGGCGTTCATCGACTCCAGGAACTCGTCGTTGGTCTTGGTGCCCTGCATCTTGTCTATCAGGAACTCCATCGCCTCGACGGCGTTCAGCTGCGAAAGCAACTTGCGCAGGATCCAGACCCGGTTGAGCGTGCTGCGCGGTAGCAACAGCTCTTCCTTGCGGGTTGAAGACCGCTGGATATCGACAGTGGGGAAGATTCGCTTCTCCAAGAGCCGGCGGTCAAGCGAGATTTGCTGATTGCCGGTGCCCTTGAACTCTTCAAAGATCACTTCGTCCATCCGGCTGCCGGTATCGACCAGAGCGGTGGCGATAATCGTCAGGCTGCCGCCGTCCTCTGTGTTGCGGGCGGCGCCGAAGAATTTTTTGGGCTTATGAAGAGCGTTAGAGTCGACACCGCCTGACAGAATCTTA
>JAKAVX010000549.1 GCA_021827465.1 Deltaproteobacteria bacterium
GTAGGGCCGTTCAATTGGCCCGGTTCGGTGTAGATGTAGTCATTGACGCTGATGGGATTCGGGTAGCCGTTGATGATGTTGTTCTTGTAGGCCGAGCCTCCGGGATCGCAGCTTGTGCAATAGCCCATCGCAAGCGGCTCCCAGTTGCCGGGACCGATAGTCTGGTTCTGGGGTGCGAGATGGATCGTCACCTGCTGCCAAAGGGTGTAGGTTCCCTGCTGAAGGCCGATTGGGACCAGCCCTGTTGCGGTCTGGGAAGCTTCGAGTCCTGCCACGGCGCGCACCGAAATAACCTGGCTAGTAAGACCCAGAACCTTGCCGAAGTAGTACGGTACGGTTCTCCGCGCATCCAGCTCGATCTGCATGTTGGTCGAGGAGACCTCGGTGTCGGTGATCTCGCTCGCCTGAATCCCGTTCGTCTCGGCGAACTGTTGCGCGGTGCTTATCGCCGTGCTCGGTGTGCTAGGAAGAAAGGTGGCGCCGGCAAGGACCGCCGCGTCTGCCGCCTTCTGCATTTCCTCCCAGTTCATGTAAAAGTTCCCGACGTCGGTGCATAAGGCGATAGCGCCGAGCAGGGCGACGATTACAAGTGTGAATACAACCGCCGCCTGGCCTTTGGCCCTGGCTCTGTCCCCATGTGTCTTCATGCCCATCTCCTAAGTTCAAGCGCGGAACAGACCGGCGAACGCGCTTCCCTCGGGAAGGCATTACGCGCGGGTGAGGGCCGTCGAGGCGCCCTGCCTCATACGAGGACAAAGCGGCCCAATGGTCCGAAGCACCACGCAATAGCAGAGGACATGCCTGAAAAAACGGACCGAAAAACAAGGCCCGCAGGCTCGACGCACCGGAATAATGTTGCATCGGGCGCAACCCTTGTTGCACCCGCGCGCCCGTGGAAGCTGCGCGCGAGTGCGCCCGAGTGGTTGGCGGCTAGCCGGTTGCGGCCGCCAGGTAATCCCGATTCGGGATCATCCGCCAGCCGGTCTCGCCGTCGAGTTCCAGCACCTGCTCGTGATACTTGCGAAGCGTCGAGCGATGGCCGACGCTCGCATAGGTAATCGGGCTCTGCTGCAGATGGCGGTACAGAAGTTCCTCGTTGCCTTCGTCGAGCGAACTGGTCGCCTCATCGAGGAACGCGTAGCGCGGCGAGCGCAGCAGCAGCCGCGCGAAGGCGAGCCTTTGCTGCTCGCCGAGCGAGAGCACGTTCTGCCAGTCCATCTCCGCCTCCAGTCCGCCGAAGCGCTCAGGCAAACCATCGAGGTTGACCACCTTGAGAACCCGGCGAAGCTCATCCTCGCTCGCGTCCATCGCGGGATAGCAAAGCTGCTCGCGCAGCGAGCCAAGCGACATGTACGGGCGTTGCGGCAGGAACATCACGTCATCCAGTTCCGGCCGCAGGATACGCCCGCTGCCCGATGTCCAAAGCCCGGCGATCGCGCGCATCAGGGAGGTCTTGCCTGCGCCGCTGCGACCGCTGATGAGCAGGCTGCGCTCGGACGGGACCTCCAGGGAAAGCTCGCGTATCAGGGTGCGCCCGTAATCCGGCGTCATCAGTGTCAGTTTCTCGGTCGCGACTTCCGGAGCGGTTGCGATCTCGACCACCGGAAGTTCGGCGGATTCGGGTTCCTCGGGCTGATGGCATTCCTCCCAGAAGAGCGCGAGGCGGTTGACCACGGCCGTGTAGTCGGCGATTTGCTGGAACTCATTGACAACGATCGAGAGTGAACCTTGAAGCGTGCCGAACGCGATACTCGCCTGGCTCATCTCGCCGAATTGTATCTTGCCGGCGAAATAGGCCCCGGCCAGCAGCAGATACGGCAGCACCATCGGCACGTTGCTGTATGCGTTGGTGAAGAAGGCGAGATTGCGCTGCCAGAAGATCAGCAGGTTGTAGTTTTTGACCACCGACGCGAAGCGGCGCATGAGCTGATGGGTTTCGTGCTCCTCGCCGCCGTACATCGCGATCTGCTCGGCGTTGTCGCGCACGTGCACCAGCCCGAACCGGAAATCCGCCTGGTAACGCTCCTGGTTGAAGTTGATCTTGATGAGCCGGCGCCCGATTGCGACCGTCACCCAGGTTCCCACCGTCACATACGCGAGCATCACGAGGGCAAGCTCGCGGGAGATGAGCCACAACACCACGAAATACGAGGCCGCGCTCACCAGCGAGTTCATCCCGTCAAGCACGAAGCCGGTCGTCTGAAAGGTGAACGAGCTGATATCGTCGGCGATACGCTGGTCGGGATTGTCGACTTTCGAGTCCCGGTTGATTCGATAGAACGCGCGCCCGGCGAAGCTCTTCTCGAGGAACTGCCGGGTGACCCATTCGCGCCACGCGACGCCGAGTTTTCCCTGCAGATAGGGGTAATAGGCGAACACCGGCACCACCGCGATCACGTATGCGAGGAACATGAACAGATCGTGGTAGAAGGTTTTCGCGTGCTTGGTCGACAGCGCCGTCATCAGGCCGCGCACGATGTAAGTAGCCCATACGCCGAGCGCGATAGTGCCGCCGCCGATCACCAGCAACACGATCAGGAGGGTCAGCGCCTTGCGCCGTTCCTCCGATACCCAGTACGGCTTCGTCAGAGCCCATAGTCGACGCCAGAATTTACGGTCAAATTTGTCCATGTCTGTAAGCTTCAGCTATCCCGGAACTCGAGGGTGACGATCGGCCACGAAGGCGCGGCCTGTCGAAACCCGCGGCGCACGAGCCAGGGCGGGCCTGGCTTCAAGGATTCGTCCGATTTTAGATGAATTGCGCGGAAAACGGAGCATCTCGCAGGGACTTCGATCCTTTTCCCCGCCATTTGCCTCCGCCATTAGGGAAGATTCGCAGCTCACTTCATAGGTTTTGGAGGGTTTTTCGACGGATACACCCCGGCGATTTCCCCAACACCCGCAGGCTTGGACGAACTCTGGGGCGCTAAAATTCTGCCACTTGCGAAAAATCGTGCGACGCGGCTTTTCGAATCGCGACGAGAAGGCTCTTTTGGCTGACCGGCTTGCCGAGATGGGCGTCGGCGCCGGCTTCCCGTTCTCGCTCAGAACCGAGGCGGTGAGCGCGATTATCGGGACGGGATCGGCTCCGCTCTCGCACTCCATCCGGCGAATCCGCCGCGTCGTCTCGAGCCCGTTGAGCACGGGCATCTGAACGTCCATCAGGATCAAATCG
>JAKAVX010000550.1 GCA_021827465.1 Deltaproteobacteria bacterium
CGCTCGACCAGCATGCCTTCGACCTCGCGCTCTCTGACCGCCTGAGGCTCGTAGCCGCTCCGGGACACCTAGAGCCGGCGGTGGGTCAAGCTCCCCAGCGATTTCAGGCCGAGCCGAGCATCGCATATTTTTAAAAACAACTGGCGCGCTACGACAATATTGTGGCGACATGAGCGCGCCATAAATTTCGACTGAACCTCAGGGACTGGATGGTGGATTGCGCCGTCCGATGCGAGGCGTGCTCCTTCAGTCTCTGAACTGGTTGACCTGGCGATCCCGGCTGATATTCGGGGTAAAGCTGTACAGGCGATTTCACCCCGCTGGTGAGGGCGCTGCCAGATGAAGGGCCAAGGCCGCCGGACAGAGACGCTATATTGTGAGGAAAGCTAATCGTTGACAACTGCTAGTTGACACGTCGCGTCGCCTTGTTTTTGCAAATTCTTCTCGCTCGCGTCGATCTGCTACCGTTTTTCGGACAGGCCCGAGATTCGATCGCGAACGAATTCGGATGACAAATGGCGCCGGCTCGCCGTCAGGGCGGAGGGGCTGCGCGCCCGGATTCACAGGCGCGGCAAGCGCTGGAAATTCATTTTCGAGCAATGAGCGAACTACAGGGCGCGCCAGTTCCAAGCGGGCCCGAGCTACGATGCGCCGCCGTGTACCGCTCGGTCGCGAACGCATGCGAAAAACTTGCCGCCAGCGGCGGCGATGATTCGGCCGTGGACGGCGTCCGCGCCGCGGCCGAGGGGATAAGAAATATAGATGGCGTACTGGATTTCCGAGCGGTGCCGGCGCTCGCACTCCAGGTCAGCCGATTGAACGAAATCGCGATGCAGCGGGTCGCCGCGGCCGCTGAAAAGCGCGATCCGAGGAGCATCGCGCGGCTACTGGAGGTTGCCGGAGCGCTCGAAGAGGTTTTCCTGGTGCTTCACTCGGTGAACACCGGCTTCGGCTACGCGCGCGCTTTCGCATCGCTTGAGGATACGGGTCGGCGGACGACGGCGAGACTTCCGGACTTCATTGTGGTTGGGCCGCCGCGAACCGCGACCACTTGGCTTCACCATGCGATGTTCGGCCACGTCAACCTGCCATTCGGAATCAAGGAGACCGATTTCTTCGCGACCAAATACGATCTCGGCCTTTATTGGTACGGCGCGCATTTCGCGCGCGGACGCGACGAGCGCAAGACCGCGGAAATGGCTCCGACGTATTTCGACAACCCGGAGGCAACGGAGAGGATTTACCGCGACCTTCCCGGCTGCAGGATCGTATGCACCCTGCGCGACCCGGTTGCACGAATCTATTCGCACTACCGCATCATCCGCCGCGAGGGCTGGTCGGGCGGCGCCGATTTCGAGCATACGCTGGAGATGCATCGCGGCGGCGAGTATCCGGGCAAGTTGTTCTGGAGCAGCCGCTACGCAACGCACGTGGAGCGCTGGCAGTCCCGGTTCGGACGCGAAAACGTGCTGGTAGCATTCCACGAAGATTTGGTGTCGGATCCCCAGGCGTACATCGACCGTATCTGCGAGTTCACCGGCGTGGAGCGCTTTACGCTGCCGGACAGCCACGATCGTCCGGGGCGGCGCAACCTGTTCGAGCGCGCTCCGTCGAATCACGAGCTTGCCGTCTATGCGCGCAAGCTTTACTCAGCGATGCGTCGGCGAAGGCTTTATGGAGTCATGCGCCTGCTTGGCCGGTTCCTCAATTTCTGCATGGGAGACGGGCTCGAATTCGAACCCATGAGCCGCGTGACCGAATCCAGGCTCAGGTGGGAAATGCTCGGCGAAATCGAACGACTGGAAGACCTTACCCGCCGCGACCTGAGCGCCTGGAAAAATCCCGCTCGAGCCGCCGCGACCGCGCCCTGACACCGGCGCGAATCGGCCGGTCAAAAAAGGCTTCGATTATTCAAGGGGTTTTATGGCGCGCCCTGAGGGATTTGAACCCCCGACCCACAGATCCGTAGTCTGTTGCTCTAATCCGCTGAGCTAAGGGCGCGCAAACGTGGTCTGACGCGGAATCACGGCTACCTCGGACTCGACGACTGTCCCATCGGGCCCTCAGACAACCGGTGCGCGCGAGCTGCCGCCCGGCGCGCACGCCTTCAACATTTATCAGCGCGCGTCCGGCGCCGCAACGAGGCCCGGCGCATCTCGTTCCCGCGCGACATTGCAGCGACATCGGGCCGGCGACGAGCGACCGTATGCGAAGCCTCGGGCGCCGCCGCCGCGCGTTGCGTCGCGAGCGCCCGCCGGTCGCGCCTTTTCGGGGACTTGACGCGGTATCGTTGAGCGCCTAAGCGTCGCATCAATGGATACTCGCAGCCGACTGACTCGTGCGGCGCTGGTTCTAACGTTTTGCGCGCTCCTGCTTCCCGTCCTGATCGCCGCGCGCCCGGTTCGGGAACCGGAATCGCGCAGGAAGACATTCTTTCTGGTCGCGACGCCAGACATGCCCGACCCCATGTTCGCCGAGACCGTCATCCTGATGCTGCCGCCGACTCAGCCGCCGCTTATCGCGGGGCTTATCGTCAACAAGCCGACCAATGTCCCGGTGTCCAAGGTGTTTCCCGACGCGCGCTTTCCAAAGAACGAACCGACCCTCGCCTACTTCGGCGGTCCGGTTTATCCCTCCGATCCGTCACTGATCCTGCGCGGCGCCAAGCCCACCGCAGACGCGCCCCGGCTGTTCGACGACATTTGCGTAAGCACCGATCCGGACTCGGTTGCGCAACTGGTGAAGAATCCCGGCTCCGCCACCGATCTGCGCCTGATCCTCGGGCGCGCCCAATGGTCGCTCGACCAGCTTCACGCGGAAATACTGGAGGGTTCGTGGTACGTTCTGCCGGCCGACGCGGATGATGTCTTCAGCCGGAAGCCGAAGCAGGTATGGCGCGTGCTGGTCGAGCGCGGGCAGCTCCAGGAGGTGCATCTGACGCCGGCGCCTGAGCGAAGCGCGATCCATCTTGTTTCAGGACCCCCGGATTCCGTTTTTGTCTATCCGCGACTCCGGTAAACCCTTCCCGCACCGAACAGGGAAAGCGTGGCGATAAGGGCGACCGCCAGGGTCTCGTCGCAACTGGCCGTCAGCGTCCATCCGAGTGCGCTCAGGCCCAGGATTGCCGCGACTTTGAGAACCATGCGCATCGCGCCCGCCGAGCCGTCCCATC
>JAKAVX010000551.1 GCA_021827465.1 Deltaproteobacteria bacterium
CTCCGCCAGTTCCTCAAGGATACGCTATGGGGAACGCAGGATTTCCTGATAGTCGATCTGCCACCCGGCACCGGCGACGCGCAGTTGACGCTCGCCCAGCAGATAGCGCTGGACGGCGCGCTTATCGTAACGACGCCCCAGGACGTGTCGGTGCTCGACGCGGTGAGGGCCGCTAAGATGTTCCATCAGGTGCATTGCCCGCTGCTCGGAATCGTGGAAAACATGAGTTTCTTCGTATGCCCCGATTGCGGCGAGCGCGATGAGATCTTCGGGCGCGCGGGCGCGGATCGGATGGCGGTGGACGAAGGAACCGCGGTGCTGGCGCGGATTCCCATCTATCCCGAGATTTGCGAGAGCGCGGACAAGGGCCTTCCGATTACCTTCGCCCAGCCGCGCCATCCGGACAGCCAGGCATACGCGCAGTTGGCGCGCAACGTGCTCTCGATGATGCCTGAGGACGGCTAGTCGGTAGCTTGCCCCTGGGTTTCTCTGACAATATGATGTGCGGTCATACTGGGGCGGACCTGGCGGCGTAAGTGCCGCTAAAATCACGCGAGTAACCTCCCCGGGTTTGAAGATAAAGGGAAATGTCGACGCTTATCACGGAGGAATGCATCAACTGCGGCGCATGCGAGCCTGAATGCCCGAATACCGCCATCTATGAGGGTGGCGCTCAATGGGAACTCGACGGTGACGCGCACGAACCTCTTCGTCAGGATACCTATTACATCGCTCCTGACAAATGCACCGAGTGCGTTGGATTTTTCGACCAGGAGCAGTGCGCCGCCGTATGCCCGGTTGACTGCTGTATTCCGGATCCCAACAACCCTGAAACCCAGGAGGTCCTGATAGAACGCGCCAGGAAACTCCATTCCGAGCAGACCTTCGGAGCCGATTTTCCCTCCCGGTTCAGAAAGGGATAACCCGCCCGGCTTCTCCAGGCGAGTTCCCGGACCCGAATGTCGGCGTCCCGCAATGGACTCAGTTCGCGTCAGCAATTTGCTTTGCGAGTCGTCCTGTATAAGAATTGCTCGCTTACGGCACTTTGCGGGCTCTGTGGCGCTTTGGATTTGCGGCCACGAGTTGATGCTGGGTTGAATTAAAAGATGTCGAAAATTCGGGTGGCAATCTTCGGGGTCGGCAACTGTGCGTCGTCCCTGCTGCAAGGAATTGAATATTACAAGCACGCTCCCGAGGACGAAAAGCAGAAGCCGATTGGCCTGATGCACTATGACCTTGGCGGCCACAAGCCGGGAGATATCGAGGTCGTGTGCGCGTTCGATGTGGACGCCCGCAAGGTTGGCCGTCCTCTCGAAGATGCCTGTTTCGCCCCGCCCAACAATACCTTCACCATCCGGCGCGACCTGCCGCATTACGGTGTCGCCGTCGAGATGGGCGAAGTCCACGACGGTATCGCGCCCCACATGGCCGACTACCCGCCCGCCCGAACCTTCATTGCCGCAAGGGAAAAGCCGGTCGATGTCGAAAAACGCCTGAGCGAAACCGGCGCCGAGATCGCACTTTGCTATCTACCGGTCGGAAGCCAGAAAGCGGTCGAGCGTTACGCGCGGGCCTGCCTCGAGACCGGCGTAAGCCTGCTCAACTGTATGCCGGTCTTTATCGTATCGGACGAGAAGTGGGCCGAAGAGTTCGCCGAACGCAACATCCCGGTTATCGGCGACGACGTGAAATCCCAGCTCGGCTCGACGATTCTGCATCGCGCGATCATGAAGCTTTTCGCCGACCGCGGAATCCGCCTGAAGCACACCTATCAACTCAACACCGGCGGCAATACCGACTTTCTCAACATGCTCGACCGCTCCCGCCTCGGCTCCAAGCGCACTTCCAAGACCGAGGCGGTTCAGAGCGTCCTGCCCGAGCGGATGCCCGACGTTGACGTCCATATCGGGCCGTCCGACTACGTTCCCTGGCAGAACGACAACAAGGTCTGCTTCCTGCGCGTCGAGGGCGAGGGCTTTGCCGGAGTGCCGATCGAGCTGGAGCTTCGGATGTCGGTTCAGGATTCGCCCAACTCGGCCGGTGTCGTGGTTGACGCCATTCGATGCCTCAAGCTGGCGCGCGACCGCAAGATAGGCGGGCCGCTTTTCTCAATCTCAGCCTACACGATGAAGCATCCGCCGCGTCAGATCGCCGATGACATCGCGCGCGATCGGGTCGAGAAGTTCATTCGCGGCGAAATCGAGCGTTAGTTGCGCCGCCGGCTCGGAGCGAATTGCGGTCGCGGGCCGTGAAGGCTCGTGCGCGCGGGGTTTCGCGCCTGCGGCGCTTCCATGAGACGCGCGGGAGCCAATAAAATCATTCCTTGATGTCGCGGCTTGCGGGAAAAACTATCGTTCTCGGCGTGACCGGCGGAATCGCCGCATACAAGGCCGCCGAACTGGTGCGCCTGCTGGTGACGTCCGGCGCTTCGGTGCGCGTGATGATGACGCGCAACGCCGGCGGGTTCATAACGCCGCTTACGATGCAGACGCTCAGCCAGAATCCGGTTGCGACCGACACGTTCAGCCTTGTCGAGGAGTCGCAAATCGGCCATATCCGGCTCGCCGACGAAGCCGACGCGATAATAGTTGCGCCGGCGACGGCGAATATTCTCGCCAAGGCCGCGGCGGGAATCGCCGACGATATCGTCACCACGGTGCTGTTGGCCACTCGCGCGCCGGTTGTGTTTGCGCCCGCGATGAACGTGAACATGTACACCCATACGGCGGTCGTCGAGAATCTCGCGCGCCTGCGCGAGCGCGGCGTGACGATTGTCGAGCCGGGCGAGGGCGTGCTTGCCTGCGGATGGGAGGGTAAGGGGCGGCTCGCCGACCCTGCGGTTATCGTCGAGCATCTGGAACGGATACTCGCGCCGGACGATCTCGCCGGCGAGCGTATCCTGGTCACCGCGGGTCCCACCCAGGAGGCGATCGACCCGGTGCGCTTCGTCTCGAATAGATCGTCGGGCAAGATGGGCTATGCAATCGCGCGCGCGGCATGGCGGCGCGGAGCCGAGGTTCGGCTGATTAGCGGGCCTTGCGCGCTTGCGACTCCGGTTGGCGTCGAACGTATCAATACGGTCAGCGCGGCGGAGATGCTCGATGCGACGTCGAGAAATTTTTCGTGGTGCACGGCGCTGGTGATGGCGGCCGCTATAGCTGATTTCCGTCCC
>JAKAVX010000552.1 GCA_021827465.1 Deltaproteobacteria bacterium
GTCTTTTTAGGCAGCACTGTTGCCGACAATATCGCCAACTTGATAACAGCCCAGCTCCTGTTTCTGGAATCCGAGGACCCTGAAAAGGAAATCGGCCTTTATATCAACTGCCCTGGCGGTTCGGTGACGGCCGGGCTGGCGATCTACGATACGATGCAGTTCATACGGGCGCCGATTTCGACGCTGTGCCTTGGGCAGGCTGCGAGCATGGCGGCTGTGCTGCTGGCGGCGGGTGCGCCCGGCCGGCGCTACGCCCTGCCCCATTCTCGCATTATGATCCATCAGCCGGCCGGCGGGGCGCAGGGCCAGGCGTCGGACATCGACATCCAGGCGCGCGAGATCCTGCGCGCGCGCGAGCAACTGAACGACATTTTGGCGCGCCATAGCGGGCAAAGCCTGCGGCGGATCGAGCGCGACACCGACCGCGATACGTTCTTGAACCCTGGGCAGGCAGTTGAATACGGACTGATCGATGAGGTAATCGTTAGCCGTGGAGCTCCGGGGTGACGTCGGGGAGGCAGTATGGCAAAGCATGACGATCGTTCGGGCAATCTCGTCTGCTCGTTCTGCGGAAAGAGCCAGGACGAGGTACGAAAGCTTATCGCCGGCCCCACGGTTTACATTTGCGACGAGTGCATCGACCTGTGCAACGACATAATCGCCGAAGAGAGCGACGGCGAGGAGGCGTTCAGCCAGGGCTCGGCGGTTCCCAAGCCAGCCGAAATAAAGCGCGTGCTCGACCAGTACGTCATCGGGCAGGAGCGCGCCAAGAAGATCCTCTCGGTCGCCGTCTACAACCATTACAAGCGCATCGATTCGCAGATGGTGACGGGCGACGTCGAGTTGCAGAAATCGAACATCCTGCTGATCGGTCCCACCGGCGTGGGCAAGACGCTGCTTGCCCAGACGCTCGCCCGCTTCCTGCAGGTCCCCTTCACCATCGCCGACGCGACCTCGCTCACCGAGGCGGGCTACGTCGGCGAGGACGTCGAGAACATCATCCTGTCGCTGCTGCAAAACGCGGACTACGACATCGAGCGCTGCCAGCGCGGCATCGTCTATATCGACGAAATTGACAAGATCGCACGCAAGGGCGACAACCCGTCGATCACCCGCGACGTCTCGGGCGAGGGCGTGCAGCAGGCGCTGCTCAAGATCATCGAGGGCACGATGGCCAGCGTTCCGCCCAAGGGCGGCCGCAAGCATCCCCAGCAGGAGTTCCTCCAGGTCGATACGACCAACATCCTGTTCATCTGCGGCGGCGCCTTTGTCGGCCTCGAGGACCTTATCCGCCGGCGCATCGCGGGCAAGACGATGGGGTTTCGGGCCGACCTGAGCCATCGCGACCGGCGCGGCGTCTCGGAGCTGCTCAACGAGGTACAGCCCGAAGACTTGCTCAAGTTCGGGCTTATCCCGGAGTTTGTCGGGCGCCTGCCGGTCATCGCGACGCTCGGCGAACTCGACGAAGATGCGCTGGTGCGCATTTTGACCGAGCCCAAGAACGCGCTAGTACGCCAGTATCAACGGCTCTTCGACATGGAGAACGTCCACCTGAAGTTCACCCAGGGGTCGCTCAAGGCGATCGCGCGCGAGGCTCTCAAGCGCAAGTCGGGCGCGCGGGGGCTGCGCGCAATCATGGAGAACATAATGGTGGACCTGATGTACGAAATTCCATCGCAACCTAACATCAAGGAGGTGCTAATCTCTGAGGAAGTGGTAACCCGCAAGGAGCAACCGCTGCTGGTCTACCAGAAGACCGCCGAAACCGCGTAGGGCCAGAACTCGGGGACGCAAGAGATGCTTTTTCGCAACGACAAGAAGGATGGTCGTGACTTCGCGCCGGTCGAGCCGGTTCCCCTGTTGCCGCTGCGCGAGCTGGTGGTTTTTCCTCATGAGGTCTACCCGCTGTTCGTCGGACGGAACAAGTCGATCCGCGCACTGGCGGCGGCCGAATCTCAGAAGCGACCGATTCTGCTGGTAGCGCAGCGCGACGCGAAGGTAGCTGACCCGGTCCCGGAGGACATTTACGAGGTCGGCACGCTGGGCACCGTCGTGCAGCTCCTGCGCCTTCACGACGGCACCGTAAAAGCGCTGCTGGAAGGCAAGAAGCGCGCGCGCATCCGCCGCTACGCCGATTGCGAAGATTACTTCAAGGTCGAGGTCGAAGAGATCGAGGAAGTTAGCGAGCGCACCGCTGAAGTCGAGGCGCTGATGCGTTCGGTCAACGCGGCGTTCGACAATTACGTGCGCCTCAACAAAAAGATTCCGCCCGAAGCCGCGGCCTCGATCGCGGCCATCGACGATCCCGCCTATCTCGCCGACAAGCTGGTTGGCCAGCTATCGATAAAACTCGAGCATCGCCAGGCCCTGTTGGAATCGCCCAGCGCTGCCGAACGGCTGGAAAAGCTCCTGGGCCACCTGCGCTCGGAACTGGAAATCCTGGAGGTCGAAAAGCGCATCCGCTCCCGGGTCAAGAAGCAGATGGAGAAGACCCAGAAGGAGTACTACCTGAATGAGCAGATGCGGGCCATTCAGAAAGAGCTCGGCGAAAAGGACGAATTCAAGAACGAGATCCAGGAGCTCGAGGAAAAGCTGCGGCACAAGAAGATGCCGGCCGAGGCGCGCGAAAAGTGTGAGCGCGAGATAAAAAAGCTCAAGATGATGTCGCCGATGTCGGCCGAGGCGACTGTCGTGCGCAATTACCTCGACTGGTTCCTGGCACTGCCCTGGTTCGAGTACACCGAGGACCGCCTCGACATCAAGGAGGCCGAGCGGATTCTCGAAGAGGACCACTACGCCCTGGAGAAGGTGAAGCAGCGCATCCTCGAGTACCTGGCCGTCCAAAGCCTCGTCGGCCAGATGAAGGGCCCCATCCTGTGCCTGGTCGGCCCGCCGGGTGTCGGCAAAACCTCACTCGGGCGGTCGGTGGCGCGCGCGACCGGACGCAAGTTCGTGCGCGTGTCGCTCGGCGGCGTGCGCGACGAGGCCGAGATCCGCGGTCATCGGCGCACTTACATCGGCGCGCTTCCGGGTAAGATCATCCAGTCGATGCGCAGGGCAGGCTCGGGGAACCCCGTGGTGCTGTTGGACGAGGTCGACAAGATGTCGACCGACTTTCGCGGCGACCCCTCGTCGGCGCTGCTCGAAGTCCTCGACCCCGAGCAGAACTGC
>JAKAVX010000553.1 GCA_021827465.1 Deltaproteobacteria bacterium
TTCGATGCTTGAGTTGCGCGGCAATTCCTCCAGCTGCGTAACGCAAAAATCGCTGAGAATTTCAGAACTGACTAGTGAACGTGGCGATGGTGCAAATCAGATAGGTGTGGGTGATCGTGCGTCAGCGGCGCGTGGCGATGGGGATGCGAATGCGGCTCGGCGACCGGCTCCGGATGGACGTGCCGGTGATGCTGGTCGTGGACGTGCAGGTGGTCGTGCTCAAATTCCTGATGGGTATGCAGATGCGCATGGCGCTCGCGCATCAGGAGCACCACCCCCGCCGCCATCAGCAGGCCGCCCGTCCACTCGGATACTCGCGGCGCCTTGCCGAACACAATCACGGCAACGATCGCCCCGATAAACGGCGCGGTCGCAAAAAAAGCGGCTTCCCGGGCGGCGCCGAGGATTCTGAGCGCCTTCATATCGAGCACCAGGCTTGCTCCGTAGCATAGTGCGCCGACCGCGAGCGCCCCTCCAAGGGCTGCGCCGGCGGGAAGCCGGTAGCCGAGCACGAACGCAATCGCCAGCGTGCACGCACCCGCTCCGAGCGTCTTGATACGCGCGGTCGCGACCGGATCGCGAAGCGACAACCGCTGACTCAGATTGTTGTCGATGCCCCATGCGAGGCATGCGCCGGCGACTTCGGCGGCGCCGAGCGGGTCGCCGTGAAGGTTTCCCGGACCGAGACCGACGATCGTGGCTCCGAAAATAACCGTAGCGGCGGCAAGCGCTTCGAGGCCGCCCAGATGCTCGCCGAAAAGCCCCACCGCGAGCAGAATCGTGAACGCCGCCTCCAGGTTCAGCATCAGCGCGACCGAAAGCGCCGACATCCGCTCAAGCCCGAGCAGCATCAGCACCGGCCCCACGATTCCGCCCAGCAGAATCACGCCCAGGAGCAGGGGCCAATCCGCACGCCGCGGACTGGCTTCCGCTCCCTCGCGCCGCACCAGGCACCATAACGAGAGCGCCGCGCTTGCGCCCAGATAGAGAATCGCAGACAGCGCCAGCGCGGACGTCTCGGGAAGCAGCAGCTTCGCAAACGGAGCGCTCGAACCGAAAAGCGCGGCGGCGGCAAGTCCCGTCGAGACTCCGGTCAGCCTTTCGCCCGATTCGCCGCCGCTCGCCATCCTTACCTTTCCACCGTCTCGGCCAGAGTCTTCAGGCTTGCGCGATCTCCGATCACGACCAGATGGTCGCCGGCCTGAACCAGCGTGTCGGGGTCGGGAATGAGCGAGATGGCCTCGCTGGCGCGCTTGAGCGCCACGATTCTGAATTTGCGGGTTTCTTTCTCAATTGCTGCGATCGAGCGTCCAACCAGCGGACTGCCGGCGTCGATGCGCAACTGTTCGAGATCGATCTCGTTGCCGCGCCCGGGCGTGGCAAGCTCCAGGAAGTCCACCACCGAAGGCCGCAGGATCGTTGCCGCGACGCGCATCCCGCCGCGCTGATAGGCCGATATCACATGATCGGCGCCCGCAAGCTTGAGCCGCCGCATCCCGCTCTCGCTCTCGCCGCGCGCGTGGATCATCGCGCTGCGATTCTTCTCGCGCGCAGACAGCGTGATATAGACGTTGTCGGCGTCGGAGCCGGTTGCGACCACGATTGCGCGGGCCTGCGCGATGCCGGCCTCTTCGAGCCTCTCATCCCTGGTTGCATCGCCGAGCAGATGCAGCACGTCGAGCCGCGAAAGCTCCTCATGCTTGGCGGGATCGGGATCTATTACCACGAGCGGGATCGAATGACGCAGGAGTTCCTCGGCTACCACTCTGCCGAAACGCCCGAAGCCGCAGATTATGACGTGCTCCTGGAGTTCGTGAATCTTGCGCTGCATCGCGGTCACCCCCAGATATTCGCGCAGACGCCCCTCGATGAGGATTTCGGCCACCACGGCGAAGAGATAGAACGCGTTTCCAACACCAAAGATGATAAGCCCAATCGTGAACAGGCGGCCGGCCGGGCCCAGAGGCTTGACCTCGCCGAACCCAACGGTCGAAATCGTGATGACGCTCATATACAGCGCGTCGACGAGCGACATCCCTTCGATCAGCATATAGCCAACCGTGCCGGTGGCAGTCAGCGCCACGATTCCGCTCAGCGCGAGGACGAGACGGCGCGCCGGGCTCATCTCGGCAATCGAACCGAGCGGACCGGGTAGCCGTCCGTCAGGATTTCGTTTCGGCATGCGCGCTTTGCGACCTAAGCGATTATGCCACGCGGCTTCGCGCGACGGGACTGCGCCCGCGCGGCCCGGCCCCGCTCTTGCGGAACCGGACCGGCGGGCGCTGGCGGGAGGAGAATCGGTGCGCGAAAAATCGGTCAGAATCCGATCGCAATCCAGTAAAAGCCGGGAATCGTGGACGATTTGATCGTGTACAGCCCGGCGATGTCGTTGTACTCGAACGTGCCGCTGGCGAGACCCAGGGAAACGACCTGGATCGTAACTTCATCGTCGCTCGCCGCCGCAGTGCCCGACCGCGCGATTGTCGCCAGAGCAAAGAAGCACGCGTTGGGGAACGCAATCGGCCAGTTGACCGTCGCGGGGGTATCGTTACTCATGCTCGTGTTGTTGTTGGGCGAGAAACCCCACTGCACGATCGCCGCGATCTGCCCGCGAGCCACGTCGGCAAACGGAATTTCGACATACCCGTTCGCGCCCATCGAGCCCTTAAACAAGGCGGCGAAGGACTGAAGCGCCGCGATATTGGCGACATTCGTCTGCTGGCGGCTGTAGAGCAACGCGGTGCGATTGGCGAGTTGCTGATGCGGCTGGTTGGAAAGCCCGATCCCGCCGTAGCTGGCGCCCACCGCCGCGCCTTCGACGGAATCCGTCGCCTGGATCTCATACACCTCGTTGGCAGTGAAGGAGGGACTGTCAATCAAAGTCGGCATCGCGATGCGCCTCCTAGAAGGTCAGTGTCCAGGTGCCCGAAAGGTTCATGCCGGACGTGAAGGAGATCGGGCTGATCGTCTTGCGCGCGAGCAGAGGCGCGGGCGCCGTCGTGCCGGGAAGCGCGACGCTACTCTGGTTGGCGAGCATCCCAATCTCCTGGATTGTGATTCCGACCGCCCCCGAGTCGTAGGCGCCCTTGTTGGTCCATACCGCCGTGCCGTCGGCCGTCGTGCCTCCCACGACCGCGCCAAACGCGGGTTCGGTCGAGCCCGACGTGCCG
>JAKAVX010000554.1 GCA_021827465.1 Deltaproteobacteria bacterium
CGCGGTGGACTGGGACGGCCTTTGAGGAGGGACGATGGCGCGCGCGGTATCAGCGACAGGAACGATCACTCTGACCGATAGCGTCGGATCGGACGCTCAGGAATCGAAGTCCATAGCAGCATCTTTCACCGGAACGGTTAGCCAGTCAACCAGCCAGGGGCTCGCCTCGACGATCCTCGCTGCGGTCGAGCTTCCACTGGCGACGGTTTCTTTCCTTTACCTCAAGAATCTGAGCTCGACTGCGACTGTGACCGTCGTCTGGACGCCGCTCGCAGGCGCATCAGCGACGGTTCAGACGCTTCAGCCGGGCAGCTTCATCCTGATCTGTCAGACAGCAGCGGGCGCTGGCATTACTGCCCTGTCCCTTCAGGCGAGCGTGAGCTCGACTCCCTACGAGATGATCCTTGCGGGGTAGCGAATGACCTACGATCGTACCAGGTTCTACACCATAAACCTTCCGCGCGGCGGCGGATCCTACACCGCGAAAGACGGGCGACGCTTCACGGGCGAACGGGCCTACGAGCGCGGAAGCCTCTACGACAAGGCGATTGCCGCAGGCCGGAGCAGCTTCAAGGCGTTCAACGACGCTCCCGGTGGCCCGCGGCATCTGAGCGAGATGAAGGCCCACGGCGCGATCACCAAGATCACTCTCGTCCCTGCGCAGTCACGAGCGATCCTCGAGCACGCCGACGGGCACCGGTGGACGGAACGGCATACCGATCCGGCGCGGCTCTACGAAATCGCTAAAGACTATATGGGCGTGCCGGAATATCCGAATGCCTCGCATCACCAGAGAGCGCGCGCGCTTCCCGTCGGCCCCGGCGAGCACGAGCGCCTGGGACGCGAGGACGGAAGGGAGCCGGAAGCCGAGCCCGATGCCGATTAGCGCCTATTACAAGGGGAAAGGACGCCGCGTCATGCGCCAGATGAAGCGTCGCTACGGCCAGGAGCGCGGTGAGCGCATATTCTATGCTGTGGCGAACAAGCGCAAGCCCGGCAGGAAGCCATGAAAATCGGGGGAGAAACGATCGAGGGGACGGAGCGGTCGGGATACCTTCCAGCCCGTTTTGCCCCATTTTCGTGCGCCAACTGCGGCTACTATACCTGGCCACATTTCTGCAAGAACAGGCTGGTCATTGCCGATGCGGAGGCGGGAGCAAAGCCGCTCCGACTCTCGCCCAATAAATTCGCGATCGTCGAGCCCCTTGCCTGCTGCTCGCTCTGGAAATCGAAATAGGAGGACCGATGGCCTACAAATGGGTTCAGAAATCACGTGAGAGGATGAAACGGAAGGGCACCGCGGGAAGCTTCACTCGCGCCGCGGCGCGGCGCGGAAAGACGACGCGCGAGCTCGACCAGGCGATTCAGGCGCACCCGGAAAATTATTCGCCAGCCCTGCGAAAGAAGGACAACTGGTTTCACAACGTGGTGGTGAAATGAGGCCTGCGGGTCCCGGAGGGCAAGCGGAGGAGAGGGCCTGGGCGTCCGCAGACCCGGCGCTTGACCGCGACGCGGAAAAGGTTGAGGAGCAATTCTCGCCGGGCGAGATCGCGCCCTTCCCCTTCTCTGCCGAGCCTGAGGCCGACCTCACCCCCGAGGAACAGAGAGCGCTCGAATCGATCTGGAGCTGGGCGCTCAATGCCGACGCGACAGCGCGCCGATGGGAGATCCTGCAGGCCTGGGAAGCGAGACTGTTCGCGCGGGGATATCAGAGACTCCTGCCGATGATGGGAGGCGGCTACATCGTTCCTGCGTTCGCCGCCGGATACGCTCGCCCGAGCGGAAGCATGCGGCAGCGCGGCGGAATGCGCCTCGAGACGAACATCTACACGACCTACTACGAAATCATTTCGGCGGCGCTTACGAGAGAAGCTCCGCGCGTGCGGTTCTTCCCGCTCAATCCCGATTCAGACTCAGACGTAACGGCGGCGGATGCGGCGAATCGCTATACGAAGGTCTTCTATCGTCAGAACGACATGACCACCCTCATGGAGGAGGCGGTTTTCTACCTCGCACACGACGGCCGCGCGCTGATTACGACGGACTATATCCTGGACGCCCAGCGCTTCGGCAGAGAGGACGCCCAGGGCGCTCCGTCGGTGGTCCCGGAGGGCGAGGAGCGCGCGGCAGCGCCGTCCCTGCTCTACCTCGTGCGGCACGGGTCGACCCCGGCGAACGATCAGGGAATCGCCCGTGGACGGCTCCCCGTAGGACTCGACGAGAAGGGAAAGAGCGAGATGGAGCTTGTCGCGCCCTACCTGAAGCGGCAAGGAGTCCGCAGCGTCGTTACCGGAAGCGATGCCCGCTCGGCGCAGTCGGGCGACATTCTCGGCTCTCGCCTGGGGGTTCCCGTCGAGCGCGACGAGAGATTCGATCCACTCGATCTTGGCGAGGCGGCGGGCAAACCAAGCGCGCAGGCGAGAGAGCAGGTCGCCGAGGCATTCAGGCGCGGGAGGGCGGTGCCCGGCGGCGAGAGCGAGCCGGAGATCGAGGGCCGGGCGACGGACGGGCTGCTCGACGAGATCGAGCGGGCCGAGCATGGCGGCGCGCTCCGCGCCGTCGTCACTCACGATTCGGTCGTCCGGCAGATGCTCCGCGCGCTCGGCGGGGAGGCGGACGAGGGCCAGCCACTCGAGAACGGCTGGGTCGGCGGCGTGAGCGCAGCGGGCGACGGACCGTACTCGCTCAGGACCGTCTACCCGGCGCTGCGGAAGCAGAATGCTGTGCGCCCTCGCGCTGGAAGACCGCGTGGCGCGGAGATTCCAACGGCTCACGGCAAACTCGAATCGAAGATTCCTTTCCTGCCACAGTGCCTCGCCGATATGATCTACGTCTTCACCTTCGCCGAGCAGGACACTAACCTCGTGAAAGCGATGTTCCCGAAATCAGCCGACAAGATCACTCCCACGGGGCCGATGGTCGGCCAGATGCAGCTCGACCGCGTAGCCCGGCTCTCCGTCGGCCTCGGTATCGAAGCAACCTACATCGTTGGCGACTCCTGGCAGCAGACCACGACGCTCACTCAGGGATGGTTCAGGCCGTCGGCTCTCATGCAGGCCCCCGAAGGCCTGAGAGCCTCTCTGCTCAAGAAGTTTCCACGCGGCGTGAGGATGATCTACGCGGGAAACCTGATGGTGTGCTGCCGCCCGGAGGCGATGGACGAGCATGT
>JAKAVX010000555.1 GCA_021827465.1 Deltaproteobacteria bacterium
GCACGGTGAGTTCGAGCACGCCATTTCGATACGCCGCCCGAATATCCTCGGAACGCACGCCTTCGGGCAGATTGATCGTGCGCTCGAAGGTTCCGTAGGGTAACTCGTGCTCGATAAACTCCCGTTCCTTGCCGGCCGGTTCCTCCTTGCGCGTGGCGGTAACGGTGAGCGCTCTCTCGACCGCCTTCACTTCGATATCCGCGGGATCCACCCCGGGAAGGTCGAGCCGCACGAAAAGCTTGCCCTGCTCGATAAAGCATTCCACCGCCGGCTCCATAACCGCTTCCTCTTTTTCCGCCGTCACGCGCCGCTCGCCGCCGGCGAGGCGCGCCATCGTGTCCTCGAAGTCGCGCCGGAATTTCCCCAACTCAGCCAGAGAAGACCATGGTCGCCAGGAACCCATAAAATCGCCTCCTCGGATACTTTCAGACTGTCGCGTTCTTCGTTCCCGATGCAGACGGCTGGCGCGCCGTTCGCGCCGCTTCGAGAAGCCGCAGCACTTCCTCGTCATCGAGCTGATGGAAGTCGTGGTAGAACTGCCCTATCGCGTAAAACGAGGCGGGCAAGCTGAGGCATACGACCTCGTCCGCGTCGCGCCTGAGTCCCCGGATCGTTTCTGCGGGAGCAACCGGCACCGCGAGGATGACCCGGGCCGGAGCGGCGCGCCTGACGCCGCGAAGCGCGGCCCGAATCGAGCCGCCGGTCGCGATCCCATCGTCAACGACGATTACTGTGCGTCCTTTGAGTTCGATCCGCGGACGCCCGCCGCGATACACGGCTTCGCGCCGGCGCACCTCCTTTAGCTGCGCATGGACCTCGCGATTGAGATATTCCCGGGAAACTCCCAGTTCCGCGATTATCTCCTCGTTGAAAACTCCCTCCGGATGGTCGCCGTCGACGACGGCGCCAACGCCCAGTTCCGCATGGGACGGCGCGCCGAGCTTGCGCACCACGAGCACGTCCAGCGGCGCTTCGAGCGCGCGCGCGATCTCATAGGCGACCGGCACGCCTCCGCGCGGAAGCGCAAGCACGACGGGATTCGCGGTCTTGTGCTTGAGAAGACGCTCGGCGAGCTCGCGTCCGGCCTCGGCCCGGTCCGCGAACACCATCCCGCTCTCGAACCACGGCTCGTCGTCCTCATGCTCACGGCGTTTCAGATGGCGCTGGAACCATTGTTTAGCGAGCTTCACAACCTGCTCGAGCGTTCCCGATTCTTCGAACAGATGGGTCGCGCCGGGCACGATACTCAGCTCCTTCTCGCATCGCAGATGCTGGTACGCGCGGCGATTGAGCGTGATAACCGCGGTGTCGTCGCCGCCCACGATAAGCAGCGTCGGGG
Source organism: Deltaproteobacteria bacterium (assembly GCA_021827465.1). The sequence goes on from JAKAVX010000555.1 coordinate 1,340, forward strand.
CAGTAACCTGCTCGAGGCAATGCATCGCGAGGTCCGGCCTTCCGCCGCGCGACACCACTGCCCGAATCGACTGGTCGTGCGCCGCGGCAATCAGTGCAGCCGCCGCACCCGTGCTCGCGCCGAAGTAGGCAAGCCCGTACTGGCCCATGTCGCCGCGATGCCGCAAATACCTGGCGGCGTCGGCCAGCCGATGGGCCAGGAAATCGACGTCAAAGACATTTTCGCGATCCTGCGCCTCCTCCTCGGTCAGGAGATCGAACAACAGCGTTCCAATTCCCGCCTGCTGGAGCGCCTCGGCCACGTAATTGTTGCGCGGACTGAAGCGGCTGCTCCCGCTTCCGTGCGCGAAAACCACTATCCCGAGTGCGTCATCAGGAAGCGCAAGCGCGCCCTCCAGATGTATCGAATCGGACGGAATCAGGATCTGTTCCGTTTTCACACGACGGCGCTTTTCCATGACGAGCCTCGCACCAGCCAATCACTCTTAGGGCGAGCATCGGCCATGCCAAGGCCGAGTGCGGCCGAAGATCAGCAAGGCTCACGAACTAAGGCACGCAGAGAGATATTTTTCTGGCGACATCGGCGCAGGCTGATGCGAAACCGAGAGGCAAAGATTGCTTCGATTTGCCGCCTTAAGAAACACAAAGCCTGATTCGTCCGGATGCACCGCCGCGGCTCGGCGGCAACTGGTGCTCGGCTATCATGCCGTGGCGCCCGATCCTATCAAGCCGCGTACCGAGCCGCGCAAACCGGCCCATCGAACCCGCGCATTCGCAAGATCGCCGCGGGCGAGCGCCGCGCCGGAGCCGGCCAAAGCGCGAGCCAATCGATATCCGATTAGCCACATCGGATATCGGTAGCGCCGCAACACGCGAGCGCCGCCGGCGCTATACAAGTAGGAGCGACGAACCGCTCGCTCGTCGTTGTTCACCGCGGTCTGCGGATGGTTAACCCGCAGGGCAGGGTCGTACCACGCCGCGAATCCGGCCTCGAGCGCGCGAAGCACGTAATCAATCTCCTCGCCCGCTCCCCATACCGTCCCGGCTCCGACTCCAAGCGACTCGTCGAATCCGCCAATCCGCACGGCCACCTCTCTGCGAAGGAAAATCGTGTACGAAATACAAGCGTGCCAGATGTTGAATCGCGTCACCCATCCCGCCTCGCTTTCCCATCGCAGCTGCGACGGCTGGCCCGCGCCGTCCACCGAGCATCCGGTCAGCACCCTGAGGGCAGGACGAGTCTCGAAGCGTGCGGCGACGTCCGCGAGCAGGGTTGGCGAACCGTACCAGCAATCATCGTCGGGAAACGCAAGGATTTCGCCGCTAGCGCGGCTGAGTCCCGCGTTGCGCGCTCGGGAGAGTCCGCGCTGAGAGCTTCGCAGATGAACGATAGGAAAGCGGTCGCGGTACCGAGCGATCAACGGCGACAGGCGTTGATCGGAGTTCTGGTCCACGACGACCAGCTCGAAATCGCGCATGGTCTGTGAGGCGAGCGAGCACAGCAGGACTTCCACCGGCTCGGTTCTTTCGACCGTGGCGAGCACCAGTGAGAATTTCATGGTCATCCGAAAGACTGGCGAGGCGCGCACTCAGCCGGCGAGGCTCGCGAACAATTCCGAATATTGGCGGGCAGCCTTGTCCCATGAAAACCGCGCGACGTTCTCGTGGCCTGCCTGGCGCATCTCCTCGCCCTCGGTTCGCGAGTCGAGAAGCCGCTCGATCGCGTCCGCCCACGCCCGCGGGTCATCGGGCAGAAAGCGAGCGGCGCATCCTCCCGCCTCGCGGCTTATCGGCGTATCCAGCGCCAGCACCGGGCATCCGAGCGCC
>JAKAVX010000556.1 GCA_021827465.1 Deltaproteobacteria bacterium
GCCAACTCGGCCGAGCAATGCCTCAATACGCCGCGCGTTGGCGCCAAAATCTCCCTTGCCGACACGCGACTTCGAGCGCATTTCGACCAGGCATCCGCCCTGAGACCCCGGCCGTACTTCGACCGCAAAGTCGTCTTCGAAACGGAAAAGGCACGAGGTCGCTACCCCTTCGAAAGAAAGCGCATGCGGATCCTCGGACGTTATCCGCCAGCCGGGCATCTTCGCCGCCGCCTGCCGCGCCAGGGTAAAGCATTGGTCGGGCTTGAGCTTCAAAACGAGCGGCTTTATGGCAGGATACGCCTCGCGCTGCAATTTCTCGTTACGCGCAGCGTCGTAAGTCATGTTGCGGCCCTTGTTGGCGGGCAACGTTGCGGCGTGAGCTAGACTCGGCGGTTCCTGGAAGTCCGTGGTTACGTCATTCATGAGCGGGCGATCGTGGGTATGAACGATTATGCCGACCACCGGCAGCGCGATCAGAGCGCATACCAAGAGTCCGGCTATCGCTCGCGGACGCCCGATGCGCCGCTCCGGAGCGCCCGTGCGAACGATTCCGAGCAGCCCTACCAGAATGCCCAGCAGACTCAGAAAAAAGCCGACCATGAAGAACCGGAACCCGCTGAACGGGAGAACGAGTTCAAAATGGGCCGCGAGGATACCCCCGGCGACCAGCAGCACAGCCACTATAGCGTCAAGCAGCGCCAGGGTTGCGGGAATCATGGTTTACCTCCATCGGTGAGCCGTTTCCGGTGATGGCAGCCCATCCATACTGCCCTAAGATCCAAGCAAACAGAATCCTGGAGCGCTGGTATGCGCAGCAAACCAAAATTGCCCCGCGCTTTCGGCTCCTATACGATTTTGGCATTGCCACGGCCAATATAGACGAGCCTGTTGCCCGATGCCGAAAGCCTCAGAACGACTGCGAATTCTGCGCGAGCTGATCGCCGAGCGGGTCCTGCTGCTCGACGGTGCAACCGGAACCTCGATTCAGGCGATGCGCCTGGGAGCGAGCGACTTCGGCGCCGAACATTTGGAGGGCTGCAACGAGATCCTGGTCCATACGCAGCCCGAGCGCATCCTTAACCTTCACCGGGATTTTCTGGCGGCCGGAGCCGACCTCGTCGAAACCAGCAGCTTTGGCGCGACTTCGATCGTGCTCGCCGAGTACGGTTTGCACGAGCAGGCACGCGAGCTGAACCGGCTCGCCGCGCAACTCGCCCGCCGGGCCGCGGACGAGGCGTCGTCGCCCAACCGGCCACGGTTCGTCGCAGGCTCGATGGGACCGACGACCAAAACTCTCTCGCTGACCGGCGGCGTGACCTTCGAGCAGCTATGCGACGCCTACCAGGAACAGGCCGAGGGCCTGATCGAGGGCGGCGCGGACGTCCTGCTGCTCGAGACCGTGCAGGACACGCTCAACTGCAAGGCTGGACTGCTCGGGATCGAGCGTGCGATGGAGAGGCTGGGCGTCGAGGCCGGGGTCGCCGTCTCGGGCACGATCGAGACCATGGGCACGCTGCTCGCGGGGCAGGACGTCGAGGCGTTTTATACGTCGCTCGCCAATCGCGACCTGCTGTGGATCGGGCTCAACTGCGCGACCGGCCCCGATTTCATGACCGACCATCTGCGCACGCTTGCGGAACTTGCGCGCTTCGACGTGGCCTGCGTTCCGAACGCCGGCCTGCCCGACGAGGAGGGATGCTACAGCGAGACGCCCGAATCGCTCGCGCGCAAGCTCGAACGCTTCGTTGACAGCGGATGGGTGAACGTGGTCGGCGGATGCTGCGGGACCACGCCCGAGCACATCCGGGTTCTGGCCCAGATGCTCGAAGGGAAGAAGCGGCGCGCGTCGCCCCCGGCACGGCGAACGGCCGTTTGCGGGCTCGAAACGCTCACGATCGACGAGAGCACGCGTCCGGTGATCGTGGGCGAACGGACCAACGTCCTGGGCAGCCGCAAATTCAGGCGGCTCATCGCCGAGGGCCGCTTCGAGGAGGCGTCAGAGGTCGGCCGCCTCCAGGTAAGACGCGGCGCCCATATCGTCGACGTGTGTTTGCAGGACCCCGACCGCAACGAGCTTGCCGACATGACTGGCTTTCTCGGACAGCTTCTCAAGAAGGTCAAGGTCCCGATCATGATCGACTCGACCGACCCCGGGATCATCGAGGAGGCGCTCAAGCGCACGCCCGGCCGTTCGCTTATCAACTCGATCAACCTGGAGGACGGCGAGCAGCGCTTCGCGCAGGTAGTGCCGCTGGCGCGCCGCTATGGCGCAGCGGTGGTGGTCGGCTGTATCGACGACAACAAGGAGCAAGCGCAGGCGATAACGCGCGAGCGCAAGCTCGCGGTCGCCGAGCGCTCCTACCAGCTCCTGACCGAACGCTACGGCCTCGAGCCCGAGGACATCATTTTCGACCCGCTGGTTTTTCCGGTGGGTACCGGCGACCGCACTTACATCGGATCGGCGGTCGAAACGATCGAGGGCATCCGGCTTATCAAGGCGGCTCTCCCACGCTGCAAGACGCTCCTGGGCATCTCGAACGTTTCCTTCGGACTGCCCGAGGCGGGACGCGAGGTCCTCAACGCCGTCATGTTGTACCACTGCGTGGCGGCCGGGCTTGACCTCGCGATCGTCAATGCGGAAAAGCTCGAACGCTACCACGCGATCGGCGAGACGGAGCGCCGTCTTGCTGAGGACTTGATTTGGTGGCGCGGCACGGACCCGATCGGCGCCTTCACCGCCCATTTTCGCGACCGGCGCCCGAAAGCGGCTCAGGACCCAACCCGCCCGCTCGCACTTGACGACCGCCTTGCCAGCTACATCCTGGAGGGCTCCAAGGAAGGCCTCATCGAAGATTTGACCGAGGGGCTGAAGACGCGAACGCCGCTTGAGCTAATCAACGGCCCTCTCATGAAAGGGATGGACGAGGTCGGACGGCTGTTCAACCAGAACCAGATGATCGTAGCCGAGGTGTTGCAGTCGGCGGAGGCGATGAAGGCTGCGGTCAGCTACCTTGAGCCCTTTATGGAGCACAGCGAAGGGCTGTGCAAAGGCACGATCGTGCTGGCCACCGTGAAGGGGGATGTCCACGACATCGGCAAGAACCTGGTGGACATCATCCTGAGCAACAACGGCTACCGGGTCGTCAACCTGGGCATCAAGGT
>JAKAVX010000557.1 GCA_021827465.1 Deltaproteobacteria bacterium
CCGCCTCGTCGAAAGAACTCACTCTTTTATCGATCATGCCTCGTCAGCCTGCTGCAACGGTTCATAAACCATCTAACTTCAACACCTCTCGGTAGGGCCGGCGTATCCTGATTTGCCCCGCGAGCCTCTGCGCTCCCGCGGTCACAAAATCTAGGCGGCGCAATCACGTCACAAAGACGCGCCTCTCAAATCGCGCCTCCTCATCTGCGAGCTTGAAGAATAAACCACCTTAATGCTTAGTCAAGGCACCCTCAATCCAATGTTTTGCGGCCTCCCGCCTTTCCTGGCGCCAGCTTGCCGCAACACAGCCGCGAGTCGCGCCTGAGATCCCGCAACGCGCCGGCCACACGTAGCAGGCGTAATGCACCTCTCGGCTCCCTTCACGCCTCCGAGGAGCTGCGCTAAACGCTCTGTACTTAATGTCTGCGCTTTTTCCGTTGACGGGCGCAAAGTTTTCGCTGCTGCAACGATCGCGCAAAGCCGCGGCGCTTTTGAAGCTTGACTACAAGCATGGGGTCAACGAGATCTTATCTGGAGAAGTATTATGCCGTGCTCGCCCGTTCGCCAAAGCCGGAAGTGGTCGGGTCTCTGATTCGCATCCGAGGTTCCGTGCTCGATGTAGGATTTGCCGAGGGGACTGAACTCCCCGAGCTGAACGAGGCGCTGCAGATTGAATCGGACGGCGGACAGGCCCTTATCGCCGAAGTACAGGAGCACCTCGATCTTCACACCGTACGGGCGGTGGCGATGCAAAACACGGCGGGCTTGCGGCGCGGCACGCTGGTCACGGCAAGTGGCCATCCGATCCTGGTCCCCGTCTCGGAAAAGGTTTTGGGCCGCCTGATTAACGTCGTTGGCGATCCGCTTGACCGTCTGGGAGAGCTGGGACCCGACGTGCCGCGTCGTCCAATCCACCGGAGTGCGCCGTCGCTTCACCGGCAGGATCACGCCCGCGAGGTTTTTCGCACTGGAATCAAAGTGATCGATCTGTTGGCGCCCCTGGCAAAGGGTGGCAAGGCCGGCATGTTCGGCGGTGCCGGGGTGGGCAAAACCGTGCTCATCATGGAGCTAATCCGTACCACGGTCGAAAAATATGCCGGCATCTCAGTATTCGCCGGAATCGGCGAGCGCTCGCGCGAAGGACATGAGCTGCTGGCCGAGCTTCGCAGCTCCGGGGTTCTCGGGCGGACCGCGCTGGTTTTCGGGCAGATGAATGAACCTTCAGGAGCGCGCTGGCGCGTCGGGATGACGGCGCTGACCATCGCGGAGTATTTTCGCGACGTCCTGAGCCGCAACGTCCTTCTGCTGATGGACAATGTATTCAGGTTCGTGCAGGCGGGATCGGAAGTCTCTGGCATGTTGGGCAGGCTGCCCTCGCGCGTCGGCTACCAGCCGACGCTAGCGACCGAAATAGCTGAACTCCAGGAGCGAATCGCATCGGTGGCGGGCGCAGCGGTAACGGCGATCGAGGCCGTATATGTGCCCGCCGACGATTTCACGGATCCCGCAGTGGTCGAAACCTTCCGGCATTTGGATTCTTCAATCGTTTTGGCGCGCGAAATGGCCGCCGAGGGGCTCTATCCTGCTATCGATCCCCTCAGCTCATCGTCGGTATTGCTCGATCCGCGCGTGATCGGTAAAGAGCATTACGCAATTGCCGAGGAAGTGCGCCGCACCGTGGCACGCTACCGCGAGCTTCAGGAGATCATCTCGCTGCTCGGAGTCGAAGAACTCAGTGCCGAGGATCGGCGCACGGTTGAGCGTGCCCGCCGCCTCGAGCGGTTCCTCAGCCAGCCATTCATGGTTACCGAGCAGTTTACTGGCATTTCCGGCCGATCGGTTCCGGTCGAGGAAACTCTCAAGGGCTGCCGCGCAATCCTTGCTGGGCAATGCGACAGATGGGCCGAGGCCTCGCTCTACATGGTAGGAACTCTGGAAGAAGCCCGTGCCAAAGAAGCCCAGCAACCCTCGGTTCAGGCTGGCAGGAATTTGCCGTGAGACTCGTGATAGCTACTCCGACCGCCTTCGCCCTAGACCTGGGCACGGTCAAATCGGTGCGTGCCGAAGATTCTACGGGCTGCTTCGGAATCATGGCGGGCCATACGGATTTTCTTACGGTCCTGCAGATTTCGGTTCTGACCTGGCGTGACAGCGATGGCCGCGAGCATTGCGCCGCGCTGCGGGGAGGCGTTCTGCGCGTGAGCGGCGGCAATCTCGTGGAAATCGCAACCCGCGAAGCGGTCGTTTGCGACCACCTCCAAGACCTCCGCGAACACGTCCTTAAGGAGATGACACGAAGCACCGATGCCGAAAAGGCGGCACGCAGAGGCGCCCTGAGCCTTGAACAGTCCGTAATCCGGCACCTCTATCGCTACATCCGGCCTGCGGAGCAGACGCGCAAAAAAAGCGAGCCTTCCTGGACCGTCGAGACCGAGGCATGAGCAACGCGGGCGAAACAGAAAAATCCGCGCCATCAGGCGGTGAGCATAAGCTCGAAAAGGCGGTCGAACGGGCACAGAAAAGGCGCGAGCACTGGGAAAAAACCGGTGAATGGCCAATCGGTCGCGCACTGGGCATGATGGGCCGCTTTGGGTGGACTATCGTTGCTCCGATCCTACTTGGCGCATTTGTCGGGCGGTGGCTTGACCGCACGTTCCATAGCGGTGTCTTCTGGAGCGCGACGCTGGTCTTCGTCGGTGCTGCGCTTGGTTTCCAGGCCGTCTGGAAGAGGATGCACAGCGAATGACGGCGATCTCAGCATTAACGCTTTTCCGACTTTGCGCTTACGCAGGTCTTGGAGCTCTGGCCGCCCACGCCTTTCTGAGGGCGCTGCGCTGGAACGCCTTTCTTTACGGCCGGGGATCGACCTGGGCTGCGGTGTTCGTCCACGGTCTGCGCCTGCTTGCATTAGCAGCAGTGTTAGTTGCGCTTGCACGCGCCGGTGCCGGGACGTTGCTCGCGGCGTTGGCCGGGTTCCAGATAGTTCGCATAGCGATACTGCGCCACGAAACCACGGTGGAGGCTGCCTAATGGCACACTCGCCGCTCGAAACCGTGATTGTGTTCCACTTGGGGCCTGTCGCAATCAGCCGAACCGTGGTAACGACTTGGGGACTGATGGCGGGGTTGGCTCTTTGCGCGCGTGCTCTCACGTGGCGGCT
>JAKAVX010000558.1:0-1362 GCA_021827465.1 Deltaproteobacteria bacterium
AAGCCCGCGCCGACGCCGTGCCCGTAACCCGAACCGATGCCGCCGCCACGTCCGATGCCGATTCCGCCGCCGCCGGCCGCGCGCACGTAATCGTTGGCCAGCCCTACGGCCTGCGAGGTATCGACCGCCTGCGGCGATTCCTGCTGCGCGGCGGTGTCAGGCATCGGCACCTCTGGCATGTCGAGATCCTGCATCTCGTTTGCGTTGCCGCCGCCGCCGCCCGCCTCGAGGTTCACCATGATCAACTCGCGCCCGCGCTGCTCATGCACCGTGATGATCAGGAAGAGCAGAATCAGGACGTGAATTGCGACCGAAAGCGGGAACGGGCCGATCACGAGCCGGAGCCCGTCGCGAAGTCTTTGCAGACGGGTTACGTCGGCGGTGTCTTCCTCGCCGTGGATCTCGGCTGCGGCTTCTTTCTTCGATGTAGCGCGATACAGCACCAGAGCCGTAACGAACATCGAAATCAACAAAACTACGATTAGTATTGGCCAGAACATTTGATGAAGTGCTCCCCGCTGCTACGCTCCGCCACCGGGCGCTGCGCCCGAGCCGCCTGCGGGCAGCTGCGAGACGGCGATTGCGATGGCTTCGGCGCCGGCGGTTTTGGCGATATCCAGAATGCGGACCATATCGCCCAGGATAACCTTCGGGTCGCCCTGGAAAATCACGATTTTGTCCGAGGACTGAAGCGGCGCGAGCTGCTGCTGCAGCGTCGTCATGAGCTGCGCCTCCGTCACCTGCTGCGATCCTACCATTATCTGATGGTCGGCGGTGTAGGTGACGATGATGCCCTTGGGCTTGTCGGTAGGCTGCGACGCTTCCGCTTTAGGCAAATCCACGTGCGCGGCGGACTCGATCGTGACTGCGGTGGTCACCATGAAGATGATCAGCAGCACCAGAAAGATATCGGTCAACGGGGTGATATTGATGTCGGCGAAGACGCCACCACCACCGTGCCCGGCTTTCTTTTCCTTCTTTTTAAACATTAGCGAATCCTCTTGAGAACGGATGCGAATACGTTACGCTCCGTCGCTCAACCTCCCGATGGCGCCTGGTTGGCGAGCTGCGCACCGGTGACCCGCTTGGCCGCGATTGCTATCTGCCCCGCCCCGGCAGCCTTCGCGATATTCAGGATTCGGACCATGTCGCCCAGAAGCACCTTGCGGTCGCCCTGAAAAACCACGATCTTCGCATCGACCTTCGACAGCGCTTCGCGCAAGCTCGGCAGCAGTTCCCGTTCCGGAACGTCCTTCGAGTTGACGAACAGCTCGTGCTGCGCCGTATAAGTCACGATGACGCCCTTGTTCTCGGGGCTGGTATTGGTTGCCTGCGGCAGATCGACATGAGCCGCCGACTCGA
>JAKAVX010000558.1:1372-2445 GCA_021827465.1 Deltaproteobacteria bacterium
AAGATATCGGTGAGCGGGGTGATATTGATGTCGGCGAAGACCCCGCCGCCTCCGCCCTTTGGTCCACTAACGGCCACCAGCCTGCCTCCCCTGCAGCGCTGCGTCCATCAGACGGTCGGCGTTGATATGCAGGATCGCGTTGATGTTTTCGATCTTCACCGAAAAGTAGTTGTAGAAAATGACCGCGATGATAGCGACCGCAAGCCCGAGCGCCGTCGAAATCAGCGCCTCGGAAATACCGGCCGCGACGACCGAGAATCCGCCGGTGCCCATGATCGCCATCGACTGGAAAGCGACCAGGATGCCGACGACGGTTCCGAACAGCCCGATGAACGGCGCCGACGCACCCGCGGTCGCGAGCACCCAGACGTAGCGCTTTAGCTCGAGACCTTCCTGGTAGCGGCGCTCGTCGTCGATATCTTCAAGCTGCGCGCGATCCATCGTCTGTGCCGCCGAGATCAACGTATGGAACACCCGGTCCGAGGCTGTGGCACGCGCCTGGGTTGCCTGCAGAGCCTGATTGAAGTTTCCCTGCCGGAGCTGGGGTATCAGAGCGTCGGCAGTCTTTGCCGTCTTCGCCATGATCCCGCGCAACGCCCACAGGCGCTCAAAAATGATCGCCAGGCAGACCACCGAGATGAAAAGTAGGGGATACGTCGCGTAGTAGCCCTGTTGAATCATCCCCAAAATGCCGAACTGATTAGACATCGCCTATCCTCACAATGTGATTAGATTTTGAGCGGCGTAATTACAGGTCCCGCCCGAACCGTTCTGTCATCCCAAACTTAGCACTGCGGTTCTCCCCTGAACCGGCCGCCCGATATTCACGCCATCTTCGCGATTCCAAGTATCGCCACCCGGATTTGGTCCGGACGTGTTTGACGATGACGCGGAAGCCTTTAATGGAACAAAGGGCTGTTTTTGTCAAGAGGGACTATTTCTGCGGAGACAAAACAGCCGCCCCGCTGACGGACTCTAGCCGTTCGCGATGCCGCCAAGCAGCGTAACCTTCAGCATACGACTTCCGCCACGGCTTTGGCAATGCCTGAAACTTCGCGTCACCTCGTCTGTCG
>JAKAVX010000558.1:2455-3159 GCA_021827465.1 Deltaproteobacteria bacterium
GTCGCTAGCGCTCTCTACCTCGATCAATCGGTGTCGTATTCCACGACGCCGCGCCCCCTGCACGCCTCTTGTCTTGACTTCCAGCCTGCTCAAGTCTATCCAAGTTTTGACCGCCAAGCGGTCTTTATTTTTCCGGCAGCAGGTTTCCCTCGGGAGTTCGGTCGCAAAGCTGGTCATAGATTTGAACTGGATAATTAATTTGACGAACGCCGGGCGCTACTTCTTCAATCCGCTCAAAGTCCCCCGTCGCGCGACCGCGTCAGGACTCCGTTCCGGCCGTTTCATCGCTGTTTTCCTGGCGCTGTCATTCGGTGCCGCCAGCGTTTCAGCTTGCAATAAGACGGCGCCTCCACAGGCCGCCGCTCCCGCGCTCAAAAAGGCGGCGCTCGGGCCGGACGAGCCTTATAAGACGATGCCGCCGGACCTATTCAAGTCGATGCCCATGTATCCGGGGGCGACCGTTGAGCACGTTCGCCGGCCCAAGGGTGCGATGCGCGAAATCGTATTCTCAACCGGCGCATCGATGCCGCAGCTTGTCGCCTTTTTCAAAGACCAGCTCAAGAAGAAGGATTTCGTCGTAACTTCATCACTCATTATGCCGGCGCGCCGCACCTGGTCGTGCGATTTCCACAAGGACGGCCGGCCGGGCAATATCCTGCTCTACCCAAGCGACAACGATAAGTCGAAAATGACGATCGATTTGA
>JAKAVX010000005.1 GCA_021827465.1 Deltaproteobacteria bacterium
CGACTCGTCTTTCATCGAGGACCTTGGCGCCGACTCGCTTGATATCGTCGAGCTGGTCATGGCGCTCGAGGAGGAGTTCAACATCGAAATTTCGGACGAGGACGCCGAGAAAATTCGGACCGTCAAGGACGTTGTCAGCTACATCGAGGCTCATCGCAGCTGAGCCCGGGACCAGTGCCCGCGCGGCATCTATTGAAGACGGCGCGTCCGCGCGTCGCGCCGTCTTCTTCCCTCGACAGATCGAGCCCTATCCGCGGCGCCTGCCGACCGCGCCCGTGACGCGCCAGGCTTGAGCCATGCGCTGTCCGTTCTGCCGTAATCGTGGAAACCGGGTCGTTGACTCCCGCCTGTCGGGCGACGGCGCGACTATCCGCCGGCGCAGGATGTGCAGCGCGTGCAAAAAACGATTCACGACTTACGAGCGGGTCGAGGAAAGCGCCGCGATGGTGGTCAAGAAGGACGGCAGGCGCGAACCTTTCGATCGCTCCAAGATTGTCGCCGGAATCAAACGCGCCTGTGAAAAACGCCCGGTTTCGATGGAAACTCTTGAGCAGATAGCCGACCGGGTCGAGACCGCGGTCGCGGAGAGCGGCGAGCGCGAAATTGCCAGTTCGTTTATCGGCGAGATCGTGATGAACGAGTTGCACCAGATCGATCAGGTCGCCTACGTGCGCTTCGCTTCCGTCTATCGATCGTTCAAGGATATCGAAGAGTTCATGCGTGAGCTCGAAGACCTGATTCGCCTGCGCAAGGACAGCCCCGAGCGCGAGGCCACGATGCGCGCCAAGAAGGGCGACACCGCCCCCTGAACTTTTGCGATGACCCAGCGTCGGGATCCGCAAACCGATCGCCGCTTCATGGGCGAGGCGCTTGAGCTTGCCCACTCGGTGCTCGGACTGACCTCGCCAAATCCGGCGGTTGGATGCGTGATCGTGCGCGGCGGCCGGGTCGTCGGCCGGGGCGCGACCGCCCCCGGCGGACGTCCTCACGCCGAAACCGTCGCGGTCGGCGAAGCCGGTGCGAAAGCCCGCGGCGCAACCGCCTACGTCTCGTTCGAGCCGTGCGCCCATTTCGGACAGACGCCGCCGTGCGCGCGGGCGCTGGTCGACGCGGGAATCGCCCGTGTGGTGGTAGGATGCGTCGATCCGTTTCCGAAAGTGCGCGGGCGCGGTATCGCGATTCTGAAGAAAGCCGGAATCGACGTTTCCAGCGGCGTGCTCGAAGAGCAATGCCGTGCCCTCAACGAGGGGTTCATCACTCGCATCGCAATCGGACGGCCGTTTGCGGTTTTGAAGCTCGCGGCGACGCTCGACGGGCGAATCGCGGCCGCGGGCGGCGACTCGCGATGGATAAGCTCCAAGCCGTCGCGCGAGATGGTGCATCGATGGCGCCGCGAGGCCGACGCGGTGATGGTCGGCGCGGGGACCGTGCTCGCCGATAATCCGCGCCTTACCTGCAGAATCGAGGGCGGACGCGATCCAGTCAGAGTGATCGTTGACGGAGAACTGAGAAGTCCCGCGGACGCGCGGGTTTTCACCGAGCGTTCCAATGCCCCGGCGATCCTGGTCACGGCGCGGAGCAATTTCCAGCGGGCGCGGCGCCGTTACGGCCGCGGGCGGGTCGAAGTGCTTGGCGCGGAAACCCGCTCGGGCGAGATCGATCTAAATGAAGTGATGGAAGAGTTCGGGCGGCGCGGATGGTGCAAAGTGCTTATCGAGGGCGGAGCGCATCTTGCGGGAGCCGCGCTGCGGCAGAAAATCGTCGATCGGGTAGCAATGTTTCTCGCTCCGCGGATTCTCGGATGCGGTCTTCCGGCCGTCGGGGGCTTCGGCTTCGACCAGGTCAAGCGCTCGGTCCGGCTCGCCGGCCTCAGCGCGCGTCCGGTGGGAGACGACTGGCTGCTCGAAGGACGCCCGGTGGTTAGAATGAAGGCCCGATGATACTATCGTCAGGTTGGTAAGAGGGTATGCCCGACACGATCTTTGAACAGGTCTTCGCTCGTCTGAGAGACGGCCAGATGGTCGTCATGGTGCCAGACGAGAGCGAGGACGCCGAAGGTGACGTCGTGATGGCGGCCGAGGCGATTACGCCCGAGCACGTCAACTTCATGGCGCGTGAGGCGCGTGGCGTCGTGTCGGTCGCGCTGGCCGAGAAGCGGATGCGCGAACTTGGCATCCCGCTGGCTTTGTCGAGCGACGCTAATCCGCTCGCCGAGCAGGCGGGCGCGCTGGTCGAGGCGCGCGAAGGCGTGACCACCGGTATTTCCGCGGCCGACCGCGCCCGGACGATCCAGGTCGTTGCGTCGCCCCGGTCGGGTCCGGAGGATCTCGTGATGCCGGGTCACGTTCTGCCGCTGATGGCGCTGAGCGGAGGCGTGATGGTGCGGATGGGTCGGGCCGAGGGCGCGGTTGACCTGGTGCGTGCGGCGGGGCTCAGGCCGTGCGCGGTGCTGTGCGCGATTCTCGATGAAGAGGGCAAGGCTGCGACGCTCTCCGAGCTTCGCGAGTTCGCCGAGCGCCATTCGATGCCGATCGCGTTCACGCGCGACCTGGTTTCCTACCGACTCACCAACGAGACCTTGGTTCAACGCGCGGCCGACGTTCCCTTTATGACCGAAAGGGGCGAGTTCCAGGCGGTCGTGTTCCGCAATATCGTCGATGGCCGTGAGCATCTGGCGCTCGTCAAGGGCAATGTTGGAGGAAACCGGCCCGCGCTCGTGCGGCTTCATTCGGAGTGCCTGACCGGCGACGTCTTCGGGTCGCATCGATGCGACTGCGGGGAGCAGCTGGTGGAATCGATGGAGCGGATATTGGCGTCCGACGCGGGCGTGATTATTTATCTCCATCAGGAAGGCCGCGGAATCGGGCTCGGCAACAAGATAAGGGCTTACGCGCTTCAGGACACCGGGCTCGACACGGTCGAGGCGAACCTGGAGCTGGGTTTCGACGAGGATTTGCGCGACTACGGAATCGGCGCGCAGATCCTGCGCGATCTTGGCGTCGGCGAGGTGAGGCTTCTCACCAACAATCCGCACAAGATCGAAAGCCTGAGGCGCTACGGCGCAATCGTGACCCGCGTTGCGCTTGAAGTCGCGCCGCACGAAGGCAATATCAACTATCTGCGCACCAAGAAGGAAAAGCTCGGTCATCTCTTTTCGGACCTGAAACTGATCACCTGATCTTCTCTGGAGAAAGCCCCCGCGCGGCAGATGCCGCGGGAGGGCGGCCGTCCTCGGTTATGGGAGTTAGGCACATCGGCCGCGAGCTTGCGCTCAAGGCCTTATATAGAATCGACATCTGCGGCGGCGCCTCGACGGAGGACCTTGCGATCTTCTTCGGCAATTTTCCCTGCGACGAGCGCGCCCGGCAGTTTGCCGAAAGTCTTATCGAGGGAGTCAGGCGCGACCAGCGCGAACTCGACGGCGATATCGCCGACGCGCTCGAACATTGGTCGATCAAGCGGCTTTCGCGTATAGATCACAACATCCTGCGCTTGGCCGTGTGGGAGCTGCTGAAGCTCGAAGACGTGCCGGCCAGGGTCACTATCGACGAGGCTATAGAGCTTGCGAAAACTTACGGCGATCAGGAGTCCGGCCGCTTCGTAAACGGCGTGCTCGACCAGATCGCCGAGCGGCTCAACCTGAAGCGTAAGGGTGAAGAACGGACGTCTGCCAAATCCGCTTAAGCCCGGGCTCGCGTGGCTCGCGGTCCTGGCCTTGTGCGTCGCGGGGTGCGGATACCAGTTCGCGGCCTCGGGCACCAATCTGCCGAGCAACGCGCGTACCATCTACGTCGCGAAGTTCGCCAATCTGACCCGCATAACCGGGGTCAGCGACCAGTTCATGCGCTATCTGAAGGACGAGATCGCGCGGCACGACAGGCTGGAACTGGTCGACAAGCCGCGCGACGCCGACCTGACGCTGAGCGGATCGGTAATCGCCAACGAGCAGATTCCCGGCGCCTTCAACTCGGTGCTGGAGCCGACGATCTACGCCGAGTCGTTGGTGGTGCGCGCCGCGCTCACCGACAATCGCACCCACAAGGTCATCTGGAGCGTCAACAGCCTCACCAACACCCAGCAATTCCCAGTCGTGTCGCAGGCCGTCGTCGCCACGACGCCCACCTTTCTTCAGCAGAACCTGAGAGCGAACGATCTGGCCCAGATGACCGATATCCAGGTCGCCCGCACCCAGGAATTGAGCGCGCGCGACCAGATGATGGCGGGCCTCGCCCAGCATTTGTACGACGCGATGTCCGAAGGCTTCTAGGGAGCCGCGCCGGGGGCGGACTCGCGATGCCGTCGGATACGGTTCTGAACGTTCTGAGCGGACTTGCGGGCCAGCGCACGCTTGCGCCCGTCATCCTGATTGCGGGACAGAACGCGTTTCTTCGCGAATACGTTCTTTCGGCGATCGCGCGGCGCCTTTCGGGCGAAGGGTTCAGCTATCGTTCGATCCAGGTTTCGGCAGCGGTCGACCTGTCGAGGCTGGTCGATGAACTGGGCGGCGCGGATCTGTTCGCCTCCAGGCGGATGATCGCCTGCCGCGTGCTGCGCTCATACCGCGAGCGCGCCGGCGCGGACGATTCGGCCGGCGAGGATAACGGCTCGTCCGCGCGCGGAACCGACTCCGCAATCGCGGAGATAATCGCAGAGGCGAAACCGCCCAACCATCTGGTGATGCTCTACGAGCGCGACAACGCTCCCGCAAAGGTTCGGCGCGCGGCCGAGACTGCGGGACTCGTCATCAACTGCCCGCGGCCGTTCGACAACCAGCTGCCGCGCTATGCGCAGCTCTTCGCACGCGCCGAAGGCGTCGCGCTCTCCCCGCGCGCGGCCGAGACGCTCGTCTCCCGTCATGGCGGCGACCTTGGGGCGCTCGCCAATGCCATCTCCCGGCTGGCGATAACCGCCGAGCCGGGCGCCACGATTGACGCGGGGGATTTGAACGAATCCGGCTCGGCCCGCCTTCCTGAGCTTTTCGAAATCGCGGAAAGCCTCGCCGTGGGACGCGCCGCAGCCTGTACCGCGCAGCTTTCCCGCGCGCTCGCGTCGGGACGCGATCCGGTGGAGATCCTCTCGGTAGAGATCGTGCCGGCGCTGCGCCGGATGATGACGGCGGCGGTGATGATCGCGCAACGAAAGGGCGCGCCTGAAATCGCGGCGGCGATGGGCTTCGGCCCGTCGAGCCCGCTTGCAACGCGTGCGATCGAAGGCGCGCGCCGTTTTGGACTCGCGCGGCTGACTGGAGTCTATCGGCGCGCGGCGGCGCTCGACACCGATTTCAAGAACGGGCGGATAAAAGGGCGAGCGGAAGCGCTCTCGGCACTGGTGCTCGACCTGATGGCGAAGGAAGAACGCCCGCGGGCGGGACGATAAGAAAGCGCATGCGGCGCCGGCGCGACCCGGCGCCCGGATTCGATCAGGAGCCGGCCTGTTCGGCGGTTTTTGCGGTGCGGATCTTGTGCAGCCGGGACGAAAGCCGGCCTATCTTACGGCTTACCGTGTTGCGATGGATCGTGCCCTTGCTACCCGCCTTATCCAGGGTGCTTATGGCTTCGCGCAGAGAGGCCTCCGCGGCGTTGACGTCGCTTCCGGCGATCGCATCGAGCGCTTTCTTTACCACTGTGCGGACGCGGCTCTTTATCAGGCGGTTGTGCTCGCGCCGCTTGAGGTTCTGTCTCTGGCGCTTCAGCGCCGACGGATGATTCGGGATATGAGGCATAGCCCTATCTAGCTAACAGTCCACAAATTCCCGGTCAATACGGCTTGGGCCGATAAAGCTTTCGCACGCGTCGGTTCAAGCGCGGTTAGGAGCGTTCTTCATGCTTCGCCTCGCGCCACAGTGCGTCCAATTCGGCAGGCGAAAGCCGGGTGAGATCGAGTCCGCGCGCGGCGGCGATCCTTTCGACCGCCTGGAATCGTCCAACGAACTTGTCACACGCCTCGAGCAGCTTTTCCTCGGCGCTATGGCCGAGGAAGCGTGGCGCGTTGGCGAGTGCGAGCAGCATGTCGCCGATTTCCGCCGCCGCCGCGTCGGTTTCGCCGCGTTCGAGTTCGGCCTCGGCCTCGTCGAGTTCCTCGCGCACCTTGGCCAGCACCTCGCGCACGTTAGTCCAGTCCATCCCGCGTCGGCGCGCGTGCTCGCCGAGCTTCTGCGCCTTCATCAGGGCGGGCAATCCGCGGCCAACGCCGCCGATTCCGAGGTCGCCTTTTTCGGCGCGCTTTATCTTTTGCCAGTTGGCGAGCACCTCTTCGGTGGTCTCGGCTTTGACGTCGCCATAAACGTGCGGATGGCGCCGGATGAGTTTGTCGGCCGCCTCTCGCGCGACGTCTTCGAAGGAGAATCGCGAATCGCCTTCGGCGATCACCGAGATGAACAGCACCTGGTCGAGCAGGTCGCCGAGTTCCTCGCGTATCTCGGCGTTGTCGTCAAGCCGGGTCGCTTCGGCCACTTCGTAGGCTTCTTCGATCACGTGGCGCGCGCTGCCCGCGATCGTCTGCTCGCGGTCCCAGGGGCACTCGCGCCTGAGATTGCGAATCACGGAGAGCAGGCGCGCAAATTCGCGCAGCTCGGCTGATTCCGCCTGGTAACTCATGGTCCGTAGAGACTAGCACGAGCCGCGCGCCAGCCGCATTCGGTCCGCACGCGTCAGCACCGTCGTGCGACCGTGGCGCTCCGCGATGTCCCGCCCGCGCGGCGCGCCTGTTTATGCCGCGATAATCGGCGAGAGAACCTTGCGTTCGAGGAACGCCGACAGGTCCGAGATTCCCTGCGCGGTGATTTCATGGCCGCAATCGTATTCGTGATAGTCGAGGGGAACTTGAAGCTCGCGCAGATGCTCGGCCGATTCGCGCGCGCGCGCGATTTCAATCATGTCGTCGGCGCGCCCGTGCTGAACCATCGCGGGCATCCGGCTGAGGGCGTCGGCTTTCGTAGCCGCCGCATCCTTCAGTTCGGGCGGAAACCAGGTCGAAATTCCGACCACCGCGGCAAACTTTTCCGGCTGTCTGAACGCGATCCGCCAAGCCATCACGCCGCCCTGGCTGAAGCCGAGCAGAACCAGCTTGCGCGGCTCGACCGGATAGCGCCGTATGGCGCTATCGATGAAGGCCGCGGTGCGATCGGCGGCCTCCGACACTTGGGCCGCATTGGGCGGCGTGCCCATCCGGATTGGGAACCATCCGTAGCCGACAATCGGGCCTATCGGCACTTCGAGCGGCCCCTGCGGACATATCACCATGAAACGGCCGCCTGCGATGTACGGCGCGACCGAGAGAAGGTCGAACGAATTCGAGCCCCATCCGTGAAGAGCGATTATGGCCGGATGAGGGCCGCCTCCGGCAGGCTCGTAAACCGTGTGAATCAGATCCATCGGCGCTCCTCCCGCGACCCGTGCGATTCGCGAATCATAGACGCCAGGAGCCGGGTGCGCCAAATGCGGGTCGAGTGTTCATCGCGCCCTCCGACTTCGCTATCGTATCCGGACTGCGGGGGATTATGACGCTTTAGCGCGGGTGGGCCGGTGAGTTGACGCAAATCACGGGTAGGAGAGACCAACGGGCCGGATGGAAGGCTTTGATGGCATCGCTCGCCGCGACCGTCGCGCTCGGAGCCGCAACGGCGCCGGAAGCTTCCAGCGGTAAACTGCTCGGACTCTTCACGGGACTGGCGATCTTTGCCGTCGTCGCCTACCAGGTGTTTCGCCTGTGCGCTCCTCTCGCTCGCGAGCGTGACGAGGGATTCACCTCGGCGCTCGTGATGCTCGGGCTGCTGTTGGTCGTCAAGAGCGCCTTGCTGCTCGTCTTTCCCGGATTTCACGTCGATATCGGAACCTACGAGGCGTGGGCGCTGAGCCTCGTAAAAGACGGTCCGTCGCACGTCTATCGTGCCGGCTACTTTCTCGATTACCCGCCCGGATACCTGTACGTGCTGTGGGCCGCGGGTCTTCTTGCGGGCATGTTTCATGCGACCGGCACCGGGCTTCGCGTAATCGTCGAGAGTCCGGCGCTGATCGCCGACCTGGCGCTCGCGGCCGTCGTCTTTGCGTGGGTAAGGCGCTCGGTACGGCCGGCGATGGCGTTGCCGGCGATGCTGATGGTCGCGCTGAACCCGGCGATGCTGTTCGACAGCGTTATCTGGGGGCAGACGGACTCGGTCTTCACGCTCGTGATGTGGCTGACCATCGTGGCGCTGATTGCCGAGGAGTACGAGGCGGGATTCGCCCTGGCCGCAGTCTCGGTACTGGTCAAGCCGCAGGGGCTGATGCTGTTGCCGGTGGTCGGGCTGTGGACGCTGCTCAGGACGGATTGGCGGCGATGGTGGCGGGCAGCGCTCGCGTTTTCGGCCGTCTTCGTAATCGGAATCCTGCCGTTCCAATTGGGCCATCGATGGAACTGGATTATCCGGCTGTACGGATCGGGTGCGGCCTATTATCACGAGACTTCGGTCAACGCCTTCAACCTGATGGTGCTCATCGGCGGTATCCGCCAGCCGGACTCCGGAACCGTGCTTGGCGTCTCGTTCTTCGCGCTCGGGATGAGCCTGCTGGTTCCGCTGTTCGGGTTTATCGCGTGGGTGCTATGGCGCAGGCGCACGCCGAGCGGGCTTTTCTATGCATCGTTTCTCGCGTTGTTCGGGTTCTTCATGCTCGCGCCGCGGATGCATGAGCGCTACCTGTATCCGGCGCTGGTGTTTGCGATACCGCTTGCGCTCGAGAGCCCGCAGATGCTCGTCGTATTCGGCGTTCTAACGCTGACCTGCCTGTTCAATCTCGCCTACGTCCTGCACGCGCTGGATACGGTGGTCTTCATGAAAGCCCACGATCCATTGGCGCTAGCGTGCGCGGGCGTGAACCTGGCGCTGTTCGCGTTCACGGTTCGCTATGGGGTCACGGAATTGGGAAGCGAAGCTTCGGAAAAGAGCCCGCTTGCCGACTTGATCGATCGGTTCAGAACGCCTGCCGGCGTCTCGGCCGAGACCGCGGAGGAATCGGACGCTATCGCGCCGCCGGCGTGGATTCGGCTCGACACGCTCGTGCTCGGTGCGCTGGTGATCGCGGCTGCGGCGACCCGATTCTGGCATCTCGGAAGGCCGCCCGAGATCGTCTTCGACGAGGTGCATTTCGTCAACCAGGCGCGTCATTACCTGCACGCCGAGCCGTTTCTCGACCCGCATCCGCCGCTCGCCAAGCTCCTGATCGCGGCGGGAATCTGGCTCTTCGGCGACCATCCGTGGAGCTGGCGCGTGGGCAACGCGACGCTGGGCACCGTGATGGTCGGTGTGACTTATCTCTTCGGACGGCGGATTCTTGGCTCGCGGCTGGGTGCGGCGCTCGCGGCGGGATTCATCCTGTGCGACGGAATGTTCCTGGTCGATTCGCGGGTCGCGGTTATCGATATCGTCTATCTGACCTTCGCGGCGATTTCCTACCTGCTGCTGTTCCGTTTCATCCAGACCGACGGTCTGCTCGAAAAACGCAAGGTGCTGCCGTGGATTGGCGTTGCGCTCGGACTCTGTCTCGGGAGCAAGCTTTATATCCCGGCTTTCACCTGCGTATTCGTCGCGGTTTTTATCGCCTACGATTTGTGGCGCATGCCCGAGCGCGCGGAACGCGAAGGACACGCCGCGCAGAGGACCGGCTCGACGCGCGAGCGGCGGATAATCGCGGGCGTCACGATGGTCGCGGCGGTGACCGCCTTCTTCTACCTGCTCACGTTCCTGCCGCATTATCTGCAGGGATGGTGGGGCGGAATCGGCGACCTGTTTCACTATTACAAACGGGTGATCTGGTACGAGAACGCCGTCGCCAACGCGACACATCCTTACGCCTCGCCGTGGTGGAGCTGGCCGCTGATGCTGCGGCCAGTCGCCTACTGGCAGAATTTTCCCAAGGTCGGCAAGGTCGCGACGATATGGGGCGGCGGCAATCCGCTGCTTTGGTGGGGCGCGCTCACCGGGATTACGATCACCGCGGTCCGGGCGATCGAGCGCCCGCGTATCGACCGATCGTTCCTGGTGCTCGGCTACCTTGGCTACCTGCTGATATGGGTGTGGATCGGCAGGACGCTGTTTCTCTATCACTACATGGGATCCGTCTACCTCGGTTATGTAGCACTGGGCGGCGTGCTAGCCGATTGCTGGGAGGGAACCGCCGAGTTCTGGGAGCATTTCGCGCTCATGTTTACGATCGCGCCGGTGGCGTTCCTCGGACTCGGATGGGGATGGGGAGGTATGGCGTTCGCCGTCCTCGTGGTGGCTTACGCGGCGCTCCTGCCGCGGCCGGAGTATGTCGGAAAATTCGTGTGCGCGGCGTTCGTCGCCGGCGGGCTTATCCTGTTTTTCTATTTCTTTCCAATATGGACGGCGATCCCGATCGAGCGCTCGGGATATTACGCCCGCATGTGGCTTCAGGGGCCGGGACTCAGGAATTGGATCTGACGATCTACAGCGCCTCGCGATCGTTCCGGACGGCGTGGCTCGCGCTCGCCGCGGCGCTCGCGCTGTGCGTCGCGTCCGCCTGTCCGTGCCGCGCCCAGAGCGCCAGCGGCAGGAATCAGTATCTGCTCAACCGCGAATTCATGACCGGTTCCGGCGACCAGCCGGACAACTGGCGCACCCAGGCGTGGATCGACAGCCCCAGCGCCGCCGCGTACCGATGGATTCCACCGGCAGCGGCGGGAGGGCGGGGCGTGCTCGGGGTCGAGAATCTCCAGGCCAACGACTCACGCTGGCTGCAGACGATTGCGCTCGGCGAAGGTTGGTACCGTTTCAGCGTCGATATACGCACCGAGAACGTCCCGCCCGGGCGCGTCGGCGCGAGCATCTCCGTGATGGACGACGGTATCATGTCGCGCGATATCCGCGGCACGACCGACTGGACCCCGGTCGGATTCTACCTGCGCGTTGGCAAGCGCGGAGCCGATATAGACGTCGCGCTTAGGCTCGGCGGTTACGGCAGGCTCAACACCGGACGCGCGTTCTTCCGCAATGCGAGCGTCGTCAAGGTCGCCGCGCTGCCCGTGGGCGCTTACCCAGCCTTCGATCTCGAACAGATTCGCAGGGCGATGAGTCCCGCGCCGACCGGTTCGCCGATTTCGCTGGTCGCAACCTTCCTCGCGCTTATGGCGACCGCGGGATGGGGCTGGTACGAGTTCGGCAAGGAACCTCCGATCATGTCGCGTGCGGAGGCGCGGCGCGCGCGCGCGAAGGACTCGCGCAAACGATGAGTATCGACGCGCGCGAAAACCGGCGAATCGAAACGACACTTTTCCTGGTGTCGTTATTCACCTACGCGTACTTCTACCAGGGCTCCGATCAGAGCACCGCGGCGCGTTTCGACCTGATTCGCTCGATCCTGGAACGCCGCACTCTCTGGATCGACGGCTACTGCGGCTACAACACCGCGGATATCGTGCACATCGGCGCGCATTATTATTCCGTCAAGGCGCCCGGCACGTCCTTTCTCGGGCTCATTCCGTCGCGAATCCTGACCTCGTTGCTCGGCCCGCTTTCGACGCGAAACGCGCCCCTATTCTGGGCGATCGTCACCTGGCTGACGATCGTGTTTACAGTGAGCGCGCTGGTGGCGTGCGCTGTCGTCGTGATGTACCGGATGGCAGGCGCGCTGGGAGCGTCGGCGGGGCGCAGCGCGGGCGTCGCCCTGATAATGGGCCTCGCGACGATCCTATTTCCCTACGCGACCGAGATGACGGGCGAGCCGGTTGCGGCGTTCTGCCTGCTGACGAGCTTCTACCTGATGGTCACGTTCGAGCGCGAGCCCGGATGGGAGCGCGCGGTTTACGCGGGATTGCTCGCCGGGTGGGCGGTGCTGTGCGACTTCCCGAGCATGATGGTCGCGACGGCGCTCGCGGTCTATGCGCTCTCGAAGCTCCCGCGGAAGTTGGATGTGGCGGCGTTCGCGGCGGGCGCCGGCGCGGTTGCGGCGATACTGCTCGCCTACAACTGGCTCGCGTTCGGAAACCCGATTTTCCTGAGCTCGATGGCCTACCAGTTGGTGCCCGGTAACAGCCAGTTTCCCGAGCAGACCCGTGGATTCGTCGGGATCACCTATCCGCGGATTCGAATCCTGTGGGACATCCTGGTCGATCCACAGCGCGGGCTGTTCTTCTGCAACCCGGTCCTGATTCTCGCGATTCCCGGCTTCATCTATTTTTACCGGCGCAGCGAACGTCGCGCCGAGTTCGCGCTGACCGCGTTCGCCGTCGCGGCGTTCGTCGTGTTCAACGGCTCGTTCGGCAAATCGATCGTCTCATGGGGCGGCGGGACGGCGACCGGGCCGCGCCAGATGACGCCGGCGACTCCCTTCATGGTGCTGCCGCTGGCGTTCCTGCCGGAGGCGTGCGACGTGATCCTTGCCGGGCTGGGCGGAGTTTCGGCGTTCGTGATGATAATGGCGACGGCGACCAACCCGCATTTTCCCTACGAATACAACAACCCGGTCCGCGACTTCGCGATGCAGCATTATTTCCGCGCGGACCTATCGTTCAATCGCGACGGGTATTTCGGCGGAGGGTCGGTTGTCGGCGACACGGTTGCCTTCAACCTGGGAAAGCTTGCGGGCCTGTCCGGTCCGATACAATTGCTGCCGCTTGCGCTGGTCTGGATCGCCGCTGCGCTCGAAATCGCGGAGGACGCCAGACTATGGTTAAACCGCAACCGCGCGCTGCTCGGTTCGGCCGTGATAGCGATCGCAATCGTGGTGATTTTCGTGCCGCCGATGACGGCGCCGCTTTCCGACGCGCTACTTTTGAAACCGCGCCACGGCCTGCTCGGGCGCTATTATCTCGGATGCGAGAGGCCCGATGAGCATCCGCGTCTTCAGCGGGTCGACCCCGAAATAGACTTCGCCAACGTCGCCGAAATGGGTGCGATGCCGTTTCCCTCGTGCGTGGTGTGGAGCGGCAGCCTGATCGCGCCCGAGACGGGCCTGTACCATTTCATTATCGACGCGGACGATTCAGGATGGCTCAGGATTGACGGCCGGCCCGTGATCGCAGATCCGGGTTTCGTCAGCCGTCCGGTTGCGGCCGGCATGATTTACCTGAGCGCGGGACCGCATCGCATAACCGCCGGCGAGCGCAACGTCGCTGGCGACGCCGCGATGCATCTTTACTGGTGGACGCCCGACGGCCGGCGCGAGTTGGTGCCGTCGCGCGTGCTATTCCCCGACCAGCCGCCGCCGAGCTAGCGCTGCTCGACCAGCAGTCCCGCCCGCGTCACTTCCTTGACCGGGGTGCCGGCCCAGTCGGTGACGACGCTGCGGCCGAGCGCTTGGATACGTCCGCTCATCTCGTGGCCCGGCATGATTCCGCGCCGGCCGTATTCGCCGCGCCACATGTGGACCTCGGAGCCGCAGACGTTGGTCTGGGTTACCGCCGCGATAACCCCACCCTCGGGCGGCGGCGGCACGTCGTATTCGTGAAACTCGATCTTGTGCGCCTCTGGAATGAACGCGATCTTGCCCTTCATCGCGAATCCCTCCCCGCCGGCGGGCCGCACTCCGTCGCGCCGTGGCCCGCGCCGGCTTGCTCGAACAGGGTGGGTTTCGCCCCGGCGTGCGGAAATGTCAAGCGAAGGCGCGCTCGAACGCTCGCTTGTAACAACCTTCTTCGGTCGCGCGCCAAGCGAAAAACGGCTGTTTTGCGTAAAACCCCTGAGGATCTGAAAAAAGATGGAACGGGCTGGCCGCGTGTGGCATATTTAGTTTGCGGGCATGAGTACGGTGGACTGTTGCCGTAGCTTGTAGCCCGCTTTATGAATCCAGAGCTTCTCTTCGCAATTTCCATCGTCGCTGGCTTCGTTGGAGCAATGTCGGGAATGGGCGGAGGTGTGGTGCTGATTCCCGCCCTGACCTTTTTCGGCTTGCCGATCAAGGAAGTCATTGCGGTCAGCATCGTCTCCGTCGTCGCGACATCGAGCGGTTCAGCGGCCGCCTACGTACGCGACCACATCACCAACCTCAAGGTAGGAATGTTCCTTGAGATGTTTACGATGGTGGGCGCTATCGTGGGCGCCAAACTGAGCCTGGTCGCCGGCCAGCAATTCCTGTTCATCGCGTTCGGTCTGGTTTTGTTCGCCTGTTGGGCCGCCCTGTTGGTTCAGCCCGATATCGAATACGTTGAGATCACTCGTCAGGACCGGTTCACGCACTGGCTCGAACTGGAGGGCAGCTATTACGATTACGCCGCCGACTGCACCATCAACTATCGCGCGCGGCGCGCAGCTTGGGGTGGTGCGCTGATGTTCTGGGTCGGTGTGATAGCGGGGCTGCTCGGAATCGGCGCCGGGGCGCTCAAGGTGCTGATTCACGACCTGGTGATGGGGCTGCCGCCGAAAGTATCGACGACGACCAGCAATCTTATCATCGGCGTAACCGCGCTGGCCGGCGCCAGCGTTTACCTCGCGGCGGGGCTTATCAAACCCGCGCTGGTCGCTCCGATAGTTGTGGGAATCGTGATCGGCGCACTGATTGGAACGCGCACGCTGGTGCGCTTGCAGAATCGCGCCGTGCGGCGGTTCTTTCTGGCGATCCTCGCTGTGCTTGCGGCGGAGATGATTTACCGCGGATTGAAGGGAATATGACATCAACGCAAAAGATGGAGCAGCGCCCCGAGGAAGTCGCCGCAGGCGTTGATATGAACCTTATCGTTGGCTACGTGCTTGCCGTTGGAGTTGCCAGCAGTATTGCTCTATTGAGCCTTGGAATGCTTTGGAACCGGCTGCAGACGGGTAATCTCGTGACCGACTATAACCTTGGCCGCACCAACATTCTACAGTTTGTTCTGCGGGAATCCCGCGACGTTTGGCGTGGTCAACTCCGACCCAAGGTGCTCATAAACTTTGGGATAGCGATCCTCATGATGACGCCGTATGCACGAGTCCTCGCCTCGACCTTCTATTTCGCCTTCGAAGAGCGCAACCTGAAATACACGCTGTTTACCGCTTTCGTACTGCTTACCTTGAGCTACAGCCTGTTGCTTCGGTAGCGCAGCGCGTACTTTTTTCGGACGCGCGGAAATGTCAAGCGAAGGCCCGCGTCACGGCCGCTGCGGATTCGTGATTTCTGGCTCTTGCAACTCGGGTCTTATCAGCGTGGAACGTCCGGGAAGCAACGGTATGGGCTTTTCGGGAGTCGATAGCGCTGAATGGGTTTCCAGTCCGGGTTGATGCTCGCGCCCGGCCGCAGCCACGATCTCCTTGAGGAGCGCAGCCTCCCGCGTGCCGCGCGAGATGCATCGGAAGTCTCGCGGCTTGCGGAACGGCACCTGGAGCGGGGTGTTGAATGTCGCGGTTACCGATACCGAGGTTTCCTCAGGTCCCGACGGCAGCACGGTGAAATTATACACCGCGCTGCCTCCCGGTGCGGGTTCGGGATCGTATTTGCCCACGAGACTGCGGATTTTGCCGCAGTCCGCATCCTTGAGCGTAAACGAACGCCCTTCGGCCTCGATTATGCCGTGATCCGGATCCTCGGCCTGTATCGAGTAGCCATTGTTTTTGATGACCTTGTGTACCGCGTCCCAGGTCAGATCGTACGGCACCTTGACCACCGCGTCGTGAGTCACTACCGGCGCAGGCTTTGGAGGCGCCACCGGCGTGCCTCGCGTGGTTGGAGGGTAAAAGCAACCCGCAATTCCGGCCATCGACGCGGCAGCGATTGCGACAACGAAACCCCGAATACTTGCTCCCATCGGTCCGGCCGATAATGATAGCACAACTTTTTCGCTTCGATGGTCGATTCGCGCGTCGGGGTAGTTCCCCCTTGACGCCTTCTGTGTTTTAATCCGGACCGATACGGGGGTGCGTCCTTCGGGCCAACCCGCGGAGGACTCTGCCATGTCGGGTCATTCTAAGTGGCATTCGATCAAGCATAAGAAGGCTGCCCGCGACGCCAAACGCGGCAAGCTCTTCACCAAGCTAATCAAGGAAATCACGGTTGCCGCGCGTATGGGCGGCGGCGATCTCAACGCCAACCCGCGCCTTCGCACCGCGGTCCTGGCGGCGCGCGCGCAGTCGATGCCCAACGACAATATCGAGCGCGCAATCAAGAAGGGCACCGGGGAACTCGGTGGCGTTCAGTTAGAGGAAATCACCTACGAAGGCTACGGTCCGGGCGGGGTCGCGATCATGGTCGATACCTTGACCGATAATCGCAACCGCCTCGTCTCCGAGCTTCGCTTCATGTTCTCCAGGCATGGCGGCAGCCTCGGCGAGGCGGGATGCGTCGGCTGGATGTTCAAGAAGCGCGGCGTAGTCACCGTGGACCGCGACGCGACCGACGAGGATCGCCTCATCGAGATCGCCCTGGAGGCGGGTGCGGACGACGTTTCGGGCGACGCCGACAGCTTCACCGTGACAACCTCGCCCGAAACCCTTGTTGCCGTGCGCGAGGCGATCGAGAAAGCCGGCGTTTCAATCGCGAACGCCGAAGTCACGATGGTTCCGGACAATACGGTGCCCATCAGCGGCCATCAGGCCGAGCAGGTGCTCAAGCTGATGGAGGCGATCGAAGACAACGACGACGTTCAGAACGTCGCTGCGAACTTCGATATCAGCGACGAGGAGATGGCGCAGATCTCCGCCGCTTCGTAGCCGGCCCAGGGCGCGCGCGGCGAGGTTGAGCTGAGGTGGGGCATGCGGGTACTCGGGGTTGACCCGGGAAGCGCGGTTACCGGCTACGGAATAGTTGAAGGAACGCGGGGCGCGTTTCGCCTTGTAGTTGCGGGCACGATCCGCGCCGACAAACTGCTCCGCGGTCCGCTTCGCCTGAAAAAAATCCACGAGGAACTGCTCGCTATCGTCGACGCCCACGTGCCGGCCGCGATGAGTCTTGAGCGAAGCTTCGTCGCTGCCAACGTGCAGAGCGCGTTTCGCCTGGGCGAGGCGCGCGCGGTCGCGATGCTGGTCGCTGCGGAGCGCGGGCTTTCCTTCTTCGAGTACGCGCCCAACGAAGTCAAGCTTGCGGTCGCCGCCTACGGGCACGCCGACAAGGCCCAGGTGCAGTTCATGATCAGGAAGACCCTCGGGCTTGCCGACGATGTCGCAATGGCCTACGACGCAACCGACGCGCTTGCGCTCGCGCTATGCCATCTCGGGCGCGAGCGTTTCGGCACGCTCGAACGAATCGCGGCGTCGATCCGCGCGCCGCGCCGGAGCCGCTCGTGATAGCCTCGCTTTCGGGAACGCTCAGGGTTCGCGAGCCGGGCCGGGTCGTGGTCGAGACGGGCGGGGTCGGCTACGAAGTCTTGGTGCCGCTTTCCACGTATTACCGGCTGCCCGCGGTCGGAAGCCAGGTCTTTCTCGAGATCCGGCAGATCGTCCGCGAGGACGCCCTGATGCTGTACGGATTTTCCGACGCGGTCGAAAAACGCGCCTTTGACCTGCTGACCCAGGTGCAGCACGTCGGCCCGAAGCATGCGCTCTCGATCCTCTCCGTCCTCACGCCCGAGGAATTGGCGGGCGCGATCTCGCGCGAGGATATCCATAAGCTCGACTCGGTGCCGGGAGTCGGACCCAAGGTGGCGGAACGGGTCGTGCGCGAGCTTCGAGACAAGATGGGCGATCTCAGGATCACGCAGCCCTCGGGCGCGCCCAAGGTTGTTGCCGCGTCGCGCAACGGGGCTCCGGCTATCGAGGACGACGCCGTCTCGGCGCTGGTAAATCTCGCTTACAAACCCGTCGAGGCGCGCCGCGCAGTCGATTCGGTCGTGGCCGAAGAGCCGGGCGCGGATCTCGAGACACTCATCAGAAAGTCGCTTGCGGTGCTGCTCGGTGAAAAGTAAGGCGGGCAAGAAAGGGACGATCGCCGCCGACCCCGACGATCGGGTACCCGCGCCGGAGGCGGGCGAAGAGGACGTTGCGCTGGATTTTTCGCTGAGGCCGCGCACGCTCGGCGAATTCGTCGGACAGGAGCGGCTAAAGCGCGTGCTCGGGATGTCGATCGAGGCGGCGCGAAAACGGGCCGAGGTCCTCGACCACGTCCTGTTCGCGCGCCT
>JAKAVX010000559.1 GCA_021827465.1 Deltaproteobacteria bacterium
TTCGCGTACAGTTCGGGCAACTCCGCGTCCGCGTTCTCCCACACCAGCAGCATCGCGCGCTTCGGCGAAAATCCCTGGTGCCGTATATCGGCCGGCATCGCGGCCACGTCGCCCGCCTTCATGACGACGCGGGCTCGCGGTGAGCCCGTCTCGCGATCCGAGACGTCCCAGTGAATCTCGTCGCTCAACTGGACGAACCACTCGACGCGATCGTTGCCGTGGATGATCGGCAGAACGAATTCCTCGGTGGTCGGACACACCAGGCTGTCCTTCACTACCGAGGTAACCGATGGATTCCACGTCACGTCCGAGCGCGACAGATAGGCGAAGAAATTGAACGCGTGCACTTCGTCCTCGAAGCCGGGTTCCGCGTGCACCTCAGGCTCGGTCTGGTCAATGCCGGCGAAATGGCGATTGACCGTATAGCCGCTCTCGTCGCTGCGAAGCGGAGTGTCGTCCTTCAAACCCACCATCCGTTTCGCGACGACCCGCTTGCGCGTCACCGCGGCGTGATTGTTGCCGCACTTGGGACCGAACGCCGTCCCGGTCTCCTCCGGCGCGGCGAACGGATCGAAGCCTTCGATCGTCCAGTCTTCGAGCACCGCCTCGAACACCGAGCGCACCTCGTCGCTCCCGAAGGTCTCCATGTGATGCTTGTTCTGCGAGCGGTAGCCGGCGTTGTACAGGCCCGCGAATACATCGACAGTGCCGTAATGGTTGGTCGTGCCGAACACTTCGTCGAAGTTCACGATTCCATAGAAGAAGTTCCATGCAACGTCACGCATCAGGGCTTTCAGAAACTTGTCCGCCGGCATCACATGGTTTCCGCCCGGCCAACTGACATGAGCGAAATATTCGTCGCGTTCGAACTTAAAACCGCCGATTCCGAAACTGCGGTAGCCGTGGCGGTTGGGAGCGCTTTGCGTGGTTCTCGCTTCGCCCATAGCTGATTTCCTCCATCGCTCTCGATGCGAACCGATCGGACCCGCTTGTGTCGTGACGACCCGCGACTATTTCTGGCAGATATCCTTCCAGCGCTCGACGGTCAGGTCTCCGCGGATCGTCTGCAGCAGAATGACGCCCGGCCTCTCCGCGTGGAACTGGTACGCCGCGCCTTTGGGCAGAAGCGCCATATGCCCGCGCCGGGCCACGACGTAGCCCATCTTGCGGCCCTTGGGCACGCCCTCAAGCATCGTGGTTCCCTCATGGTCTTCGGCCACGACTTCTTTATCGAGCTTCACCAGCCGGATCTCCACCTCGCCGTCCATCACGATCGCGGCTTCGTCGTGCGAAGTCGTGTACCACGGAGAAGTGCCTTCCGCGCGAATCGCTTCGAGCACGTACTTGAGATTTTTGGCAACGGCGACTTTCTCATACGGCTCGGCCGTCGCGGCAACCTCGTACAGATTCGAGAATGCGTAATTCCGCGCGTCGTCGTTGATTACTTCGACGCCACCCTTCTCGAAATCCCCGAGCGATCCGAAGCGTGTCTGATAGGTCGTCATCGGATGTTCCCCCAAGCCGGAATTTGCCAAATCATAGCGCCCGCAAGTGTTATTTCCACAACGCCGGCGATCCAGATCGCGGCGCGCATCACGGGTCCAGGGCCGCGGAAGCTGATGTTCATAGAAGCCGCCGACCTTCATGCGCTCCGCCGAGGGTTGTTCGGCCCGAACAAGCGTTCGTTTCGTGAACAGACACGCCGGGTTTGTAACACCGCGGCGCGATGCTGTCTAACTCCTTCAGACGGTGGATTGTCGCGCCCTCACGCGGCCGCAAATGAAGTCAAAGACATTCTTGCCGCCAGCCGCGACGCGCGCGTAAGGAGGGATTTTACTGGTTCGTGACTTCTGAGCTTAGAATTGACGCGGCCCGCTGATGATACGGCAGGCGCGGCGATGCCGCGCCCTGCCGATCCGTCGAAAGCACTTACGATGCTGCGTTCGGTCGGCGCAGCGTTGTCGTCACTTCGAAGCTTGCGCCTCGGCACTCCAATCGTGATCGTAGCGCTCGATCACCTTGTAGAACGGGTCGCGCAATGCCGCGATAAAGCCCGCATCCTCGATACATTGCCTCACCTGCACGAGCAGCGCCTGATTGGGATCCGGCAGGTGCTTTCCGGCCGCGACCATCGTGGCGTTTATCGCATTGATCGAGCCGGTACCGCACAGATCGTTGGCTCCTGAACGCAAAGCTTCAGCCGCGACGGCGAAACCCATCGTTCGCCACACGCTGCGATGGTTTGCGATGTTGTCGAGCGCGAGGCGGGAAATCGCGACGTTCTTGAGGTATTCGTCGATGATCTCTTCTCCGCTCTTTTGCGCCACCATCCCCTTGAGCCGGGTGTCCTCCAGCCTGGCCGGCCATACCTTGAACGCCATAAAGCCGCTGCCGTAGCGCTCAAGCGCACGATCCTGCTGATCGCGCAGCGCAAGCA
Organism: Deltaproteobacteria bacterium; assembly: GCA_021827465.1. The sequence continues at coordinate 2,438 of JAKAVX010000559.1, forward strand.
GATGCTCGACGCGCTGACCGAGTGTCTCGCCGAACCCGGTCACCATCCCGACCCACGGCACATGAAGATGAAGGCTTTGGGCCGCGTCGATGATCCGGAACCAGTCGCCGGTCATTATCCGGGTCGGTGCGGCGTTGACGCGAACCTCGTCTACCAGGATCTCTGAGGCGGCGCCGGGTATCCCGTCGAGGCCGGCGTCTTTCAGTTCGGAAAGAAGGTCGTAGGCCGTCCGGCCGGTCAGCTTTTCAAGCCCGAGGATTTCCTCGGGACTGAGCGCGTCGACATGCACCTCAGGGTAATCGGCCTTGAGCATCTTCATCAGGTCGACGTACCAACTGAACGGAAGATCGGGATTCACGCCGCCCTGGATAAGCACGTCAAGCCCGCCGATGCGCACGATTTCATCCATCTGCCGCGCTATCTCATCGAAGGTGAGTGTATATGCGCCTTCCTGATGCCGCGCGCGATAGAAAGCGCAGAATTTGCATGCGACAGTGCATATGGTCGTATAGTCGATATTGCCGCCGATTGAGTAGGTTGCACATTCGGGATCGGTTGCCCTGAGACGCGCCTGGTGGGCGGCTTGCGCGACTTCGTCCGCGGGCAGGTCGTACAGCGCGAGAATCTCGTCAGCGGAAAGCCTCTCGCCGGCTGCGGCGCGGTCGAGTATCCGGTTCGGATTTTTTGGATTCAGGTACGTGTTCATCGATCTT
>JAKAVX010000560.1 GCA_021827465.1 Deltaproteobacteria bacterium
GTTCGCTTCGATATCCTCGCGATAAACGGCGAGCGCTTCGTCGCGCATCCGGCGGAACAGCCGCGCGGCGTCGAGCGAGAGATTCTCCTTGAGCACCCGCTCCATCCGTTCGAGCGCCCATGCCAGGTTGACAGCCGTTGGCCTGGTCGCTCTGAGCGTCTTTGCGACGGTGCGAAAGCGCGTCTCGGCGCGTTTTCCCGCGAAACCCCTGATTCCGAGAACGACGCCCATCGCGGCGGCTACTCCTATTGCGGGCGCGCCCCGCACCACCATCGTGCGAATCGCCTCGGCCACGTCCTTGTAATCGCGATAGGTGCGGACAACTTCGCGCAAGGGAAGCAGGCGCTGATCGATCATCCGGACGCTGTCATTGCGCCATTCAATAGTTTTTACAGCCACAGTACTTCTTATTTTCCGTTAACGGGGAGCCGGCGGCAATCCAGCGTCACTCCACGGCGGCGGCGTGGGCTACCGCGTCGTCGCCGTGGATGATTCTCAGAAAACTAGCTAGTTCCGAATGGGAGGAGATTCCGGGGCAGGGCGCTCAGACTCTTTCGTACAATCCGCGGGTCTTGCGCTTGACCACGCCGGAGTTGATCCAGCGGGTTATCGCCGCGAATATTTCCGAGGGACGCTTGGCCTTCAGGCCGCGTATCCTGCGCACGTCCGAGGCCTTGAACTGCTTCGGCATCTGGTCCAGAACCGCGCGCCAGTTGATACGTCCGCCGCGCATCGATCCGCCGGCTTCACGCGGCCCGGGCGCTGCGGCAGGCCCTCCTATCAGCAGGCCGAGGCGCGACTCTTCCTCCTTGAGACGCCGGAGTTCGGTTTCCTTGCTCCGGATTTCCTTGCGCAGATTTATCAGCAAGGTGCGCGCCTGTTGTTGCACCTGGCGGAACGCTGAAGTTGCAGAAGTTGTGATAGCCTTTCGTGGCATCGCGTATCTGACTCCTTTTCGAGGGGTTGCCGGAAAAGATAACAAGCAAACTACTACAAGATATTGGATACCGAAACAAGGGACCTGAGATAGCATGATCGGCGAACCCAGGTCCGTTTCTGCTTATGGCACTACGACCGATCCGCCGCTGATACTGATCACTTCACCGGTTATGTAGGATGACATATCGCTTGCGAGGAACAATGCAAGATTGGCAACCTCGCGCGGTTCTCCCAGTCGTCCCATCGGATTGCGTTTTTTTGCCGCCTCGAACATCGCCGGCGGATATATCCTTTCCAGGAACTGGTTGTAGATTACGGTCGGTGCGATTGCGTTTACGCGAATCCCTTTGCCCGCAAGTTCACCTGAGCTCGCGCGCGTAAGTCCCATCACTCCCGCCTTTGCCGCCGAATACGGCGCCTCGCCGTCCGATGCCGCTATCCATCCTGCGGCCGAGGCCATGTTCACGATTGCTCCTTTGCCCTGTTTGATCATGTGCGGCAGTACGGCGCGCATGGTCCAGAACGTCCCGCGCAGACATACATTCATCACAAGGTCCCAGGTTTCGTCGCTGCACTCCCAAATCGGTTCGAGCTTGTTGATTCCCGCATTGTTGAAAAGAATGTCGATTCGGCCGAAGCGCTCCACGATGGTGCGAACGGCGTCATCGACCTGCTTGCGTTGGGTGACGTCGACGGGGATTCCCAGCACCTCGCGTCCGAACCGCTTGCTCAATTCCGCGGCGACCTCGATAGTGCGCCGGGGATGAGCGTCAGTAATGGCGACCTGTGCTCCCTCCTCGAGGAAGCGGGTCGCGACCGCATGTCCGATACCGGCTCCCGCGCCGGCCGTAATCATTGCGACTCTATCTTGAAGCAGCATAAGACACCTCCGTTGGATCTGTGGTTATCGGCGGACGCCGCTATCGGCGAATTGGGGCGCCCGGACAGCCCTTGAATGAACATCTCCGAAATACCGAGTCGTCCGTCAAGACCTTCATCGTCTATACGGTACGCCGAGAGTCTCTTTAGTACCGATTCGTCTGACTTTTCGATCGCGCTCGCACGCGCGGCAAGTGATTCTCCTTGCGCCTCAGACCGGGGCACAAAGATTTTCGGCGGTTCCTCCCGGATGTGTAAATGCTAAGCGTAATGCCAAAAACGCGGCGACAGCATCCAAAAGAAAACCGGCGCAAAGTCAGGGCATATCGCGCGTTCTGCTATGTTTAGTTCACGCGCAGTGCTATAAACGTCCACGCGTAGCAATGGAAGCGCGCCGCTTGCCTCCTTCCTCGCTGAGTCACCGTGGAGAGTCATTTAGCACTTCTTTTCCGGTACGCGTTTTGGTTTGAGGCGAATGCGTGAGCAAGCGCGAACGGGGGTCTCGGTTCAATGGGTCGACGGCTGTATGTAGGTAATCTCGCCTGGACGGTTACGGATCAGGATCTGCAAGACGCCTTCTCTGAAGTGGGCAGAGTCGAGAGTTCGCAGGTCATTATCGATCGCGCCACCAACCGCTCACGAGGCTTCGGCTTTGTGGAAATGTCCTCGGATCAGGATGCGGAGACAGCAATCAAGAAGCTCAATGGGCGCGACATCAAGGGGCGTCCGATCCGCGTCAACGAGGCACAGGCCCGCAACAACGACAGGGGCGGTTCGCAGCACTGACGCCTGAGTGACCTGCGGCGCGAGGGAACATCAACCCTCGCCCGCGCTCTCCGTCCAGGGGTGGGGGAGAGTTGTTTGACACGGGTAGTCCGGGTTTTCGGCCAGGCTTTATGCTTGGACCGCGTCTGACCGTTTCGGCTTGATCACGACGCAATCCTCCAGCTTGCGCGCACGGGCTCGATCGCGTCTTGCGCTGCACCCGGCGATTGCCGCTACGATAGTCCGGTGGAGTTGGTGACAATCGAGGCGCAGGCCGAACAGGCCACGTTCGTCCCGGACGCGGGATTGCAGTGTCTCAAGTACAGGGTTGGTTCGCTCGACATAATCGCCGGGCCGGACAGCGCCGACGACTGGCGCGAGCATCCCTTCCGAAGCGGAATTCCGATTCTTTTCCCATGGCCCGGACGCGTCGCCGGGGGACGCTTCAGGTTCTCCGGACGCGAAGTGCGCCTGCCGATCAACGAGCCCGCACGCGGCAACGCTATACACGGGCTGGTTTACAATCGCCGCTTCAGCGTGAAACGGCGCGGTCCGTATTATCTGA
>JAKAVX010000561.1 GCA_021827465.1 Deltaproteobacteria bacterium
CCAACCAGCGCTTCCTCGACCTGATCGAGCGTCTCGCATTCGATCTCGATTCGAAGCGTATGCGGCGCAAGGCGCCGGGCTTTTTCGAGCGCCGAAGTGACCGAGCCGGCGGCGGCGATATGGTTCTCCTTAATCAGCACGCCGCTGTCGAGCCCGAAGCGATGGTTGGAACCGCCGCCCGCGCGCACCGCGTATTTCTCGACCGCGCGCAGCCCCGGATGGGTCTTGCGGGTATCGACGATTCGGGCGCGGGTGCCCGCGACCGCGCTTGCGAACTGGCGCGTCGTCGTCGCAATTCCGGACATCAACTGGAGGAAGTTGAGCGCGGTGCGCTCGCCGATGAGCAATCCCGCGAGCTTGCCTTCGACTTCAACGGCCCGCTGTCCGCGCGAAAGCTCCTGCCCTTCGGCGGCAAGCGTGGTGATTTTCGGCTCCGCGCCCGCCATCGTGAAGACGGGTTCGATTAGCGGGCCGCCGCAGAAGACGATTCGATCGTCCTTTACGGTTATCCGCGCGCGGCCCGGCTGTCCCGGCGTGACGGTGGCCGCGGTCGTAATATCGCCCTGGCCTAGATCTTCTTCCAGAGCGCGTTTCAAAAGGCTCTGTATGTCGAGCTGCCGAAAGAGTTCCATATCTCTCGCGTCAGGCGTCCGAGCGCTCCAGTTGCTGTAGCTGGCCGTCGAGCATTTCGCGCTGTGCGGTCAGGCCGAGGAATCTTTCGTGCATTTCCTCCTGCTTTTCCTGCGCGACTTTTGCGCGAAACTCCGGATTGTTCCATCGAGCCTCGTGCTGCTCGATATACTTCTGCACTTCGGCGCGCCGTTTCGCCAGCTCCTGGCGCGCCTTGTCGAAATCGAATCCCTCGGGCGCCTCGACCCACACCTGGCCCCAGTTGAGCACGTCCGAAGCCGAACGCGCGGGAGGTTTTCCGCTCAGCTCGACACGTTCAAAACTGTCGAGCTTCCCGAGCGCCATCGCGTACGGCCGCCATCCGGCGAAGGTCGCCTCCGCGCCGACCTCGGGCAGAAAATCGACGAAGCCCCTGGCGCGTTGACCCGGATGGAACCCGAGCAGCGCGCGCAGCCGATTTATCGCGACCGTCGCCTCGATAGATCGGTCCATCGCAAGGCTCTCCTCGTCGGTCAGCGGCTCGGCGGCGGAAGGTTCGGGGAATTTCGCGACCACCAGATGCTCGGCGAGGCCGGGCTCGTCGATATACGGGCGGATCGTCTGCCAGATTTCCTCGGTCACGAACGGCATGAACGGATGCAGCAGGCGCAGCATCCTCTCCAGGCATCGCACGAGCACGTAGCGCGCCGCGGTCTGCGCCTCGCCTCCGGCCTTGAGAGCATCCTTGGAAAGCTCGATATACCAGTCACAGAGTTCGTGCCATGCGAACTGGTACACGACCATCGAGGCGTTGTTGAACTCGTACTCGTCGATAGCTCTCGTGATTTCGCGCGTCGCGATGTCGAGACGGCTCAGAATCCAGCGATCCGCGAGGTTGAGTTTTGCGGTTTCGACCGGTTTGATCGGAACCTCCGCGCCTTCGAGATTCATCAGCACGAAACGCGCCGCGTTCCAGATCTTGTTGGCGAACGCCCGCGACGCCGCGAGCCGATCGTCGGAGAGGATCACGTCGCGGCCCTGGACGCTGAGTTGCGCGAGCGTCAGGCGCAGCGCGTCGGTCCCGTAGCGATCCATCAGGTCGAGCGGATCGACCACGTTGCCGCGCGACTTGGTCATCTTCTTGCCGTACTTGTCGCGCACGAGCGGCGTAATATAGACGTCGCGGAACGGAACCTCGTCCGTGAACCAGAGCCCCATCATCATCATCCGGGCGACCCAGAAAAAGATGATGTCGAAGCCGGTGATGAGCAGGCTGGTCGGATAGTAGCGTGCGAGATCCGCGGTCTGGTCGGGCCATCCGAGCGTCGAGAACGGCCACAGAGCCGAGCTGAACCAGGTATCGAGCACGTCGTCGTCCTGGATGATGTCCGTGCCGGAGCATTCCTCGCATCGCGCGGGCCGCGTCGCCGCGACCATCAGATGGTTGCAGCGGTCGCATCGGTAGGCGGGAATCCGATGGCCCCACCATAACTGGCGCGAGATACACCAGTCGTAGATGTTCTCCATCCAGTTGAAATACGTGTTCTCCCAGAACTCCGGGATGAAACGCGTGCGCCCGTCGCGCACCGCCGCGATCGCCTTTTCGGCGAGCGGCTTGATACGCACGAACCACTGCTCGGAGAGCATCGGTTCGACCACCGTGTCGCATCGCGAGCAGGCGCCGACGGCGTGCATATGCGGCTCGATCTTTTCGAGCAAGCCCTGGGCCTCGAGATCCGCGACGACTCTTTTGCGGCACGAATCGCGATCCATCCCGCGGTACGCGCCGGCCGCCTCGTTCATCACGCCGCGCGTGTCCATCACGGAGACCTGCTCGAGTCCGTGGCGGCGTCCCATCTCGAAGTCGTTGAAGTCGTGCGCGGGCGTGATCTTGACCGCGCCGGTGCCGAATTCGCGATCGACGGCCGCGTCCGCGATAACCGGGATTTCGCGTCCGATCAGCGCAAGTGTGAGCTTGCGCCCGACTATCGAGGCGAAGCGCGCGTCCTCGGGATTCACCGCGACTGCGGTGTCGCCGAGCATCGTCTCCGGCCGCGTGGTTGCGACGGTTATCGCGCCCGAACCGTCGGCGAGAGGATAACGGATGTAATACAGGTTGCCACGCGTCTCCTTATGTTCGACTTCGAGATCGGAGAGCGCCGTCTCGCATCGCGGGCACCAGTTGATAAGCTTGCGATCCTTGTAAATCAGGTTCTCGCGGTAAAGCCGGACGAAAACCTCGACCACCGCGCGCGAGAGTCCCGGGTCGAGCGTGAAGCGCTCGCGGCTCCAATCGCACGACGCGCCGAGGCGGCGCAGTTGGTTGAGAATCCGTCCGCCATAGGTCTCCTTCCATTGCCAGACCCGCTCGACGAATTTTTCGCGGCCAAGCAGATGGCGGGTTTTGCCTTCGCGCGCGAGATCCTTTTCGACCGCGTTCTGGGTCGCGATACCCGCGTGATCGGTGCCCGGCACCCAGAGCGTGTTGTAACCCTGCATCCTGCGGGCGCGAACGATAATGTCCTGCA
>JAKAVX010000562.1 GCA_021827465.1 Deltaproteobacteria bacterium
ACTTGCGTCAAATTGGCAATCGCATCACCGAGGGCGCCCAGCGGAACTACCGCCGTTGCTCCGGCGCGGTAAACTTGGGCGCTCATCTCTCCCGAGAGCTTGCGGCCCGTAATCACGATCGCGGTCTTGGGGAATGCGCGGCGCAAACCTTTGATTTCGACAAGAGCAGCTCCACGTTCCCCAAGGCCGGCTACGATGAGATCTGGCGCGATGTCTGGCTCCGCACCCGCTACAGCCTTTGCCACTGAAAGTCTCCGCAAATGAGCCGACCGCAGCGCCGCTGTAACCTTTCCCTCGAACTCCGGTCCCTCGTTCTTCCGTGTGATGTATAGGGCGTTTAGCATTGACATAAATGTGGTATAATTGTGCCGATTCGTCAACGACATAAAACGCCGAAGGACGCCACTCTGGATCGACCTGCCGGAAAGCCCGGACAAACTCGTTCGGCAGACTCTTCTACGTGGAGTACAAGCCCAGCTTTACGATTGGGCACCGCGCTTTCTCCACGCGGCGCGCCCGCGCAATTGGAGGGAACATTCTTCTTCTTAGTTTGAGTGACTCTCGGCGAACGACCGGTTTCGCCCAGGGTTCCTCTGATGGCTCCTGAGGGTCGCGACGAAGCTCTTCTTCCTCTATTTGCTGGTCGGCCTCGGACGCCCGATTTCAGCAGGCTGGAACCCCGCCCCCTACGGGATCGTTCCACCGGCTGGTGAAACGCCACTTCCGGTGAAAGTCCGCGATCGGCGCAGATGGACAGCGACCGCAACGCTCTCTTTACAAACAGATCTGCGGTGATTATTATTCGCGATATATATGACTGGTGAATCTTTGGTGCGAATGGTGAACATTATCCGCGAGTGACCCTTCAATGCCAATAGATTTTGAAACTCAGGTTCGTGACGAAAAACCGCGAAAACTATCGTGAGTCAACGTGATTCTCATTCAGTGACAGATTTTCGCGGTCGCTCGCTGCCCGAGCCAGCGCGTCTCGTCGGCTATGCGGCCCTAATCGAACGCTGTCATCTGCAGATTCCATTACCTCCGCGGCTCGCTGCGATCGCGGCCCGGCACCATCCCGCCTCAACAGAAGCTTGGCAGCTCTTCACTCCGCGTCATACACCAGACGACACGCTCAGCGGACATCTGGAGTTCGCCCTCAAATGGGAAGGCGTCGATCTTGGTGTTCTGGCCGCGCTCTTCAAGGTGGTAACGGACGACGAGATCGTCGCCGCTGTCCGCTCCAAACCCACCGGCGCATACGCCCGGCGACTTTGGTATTTGCACGAGTGGCTGACCGGCCGGCGGCTCGACATACCCGATCCCGGAAAGGTGAAAGCGGTAGCAGTCGTCGATCCGGCAAAACAATTTGCCATCGCCAGCGCGAAGGTCTCGTCCCGGCACAAAGTGATCGACAACCTGCCAGGCACGCGCGCATTCTGCCCGATGGTGCGGCATACCAAAACGCTTGAGGGCTACGCGGCGAAAGGCCTCGACAAAGTTGCGCGCGACGTTGTGGGCCGCATTCACGCCGATATCATGGCTCGCGCGGCTGCTTTCCTGCTCCTCAGCGACAGCAAGTCGTCATTTTCAATTGAAGGCGACCGGCCTTCTCCGAAACGCGCCGCGCGATGGGGTCAAATCATCGGTGAGGCCGGGTCGCGCAAGCTCAGTGTCGCCGAGTTGGAAAGGTTGCAGCGGATCGTGATCGGCGATACCCGGTTCGTGCGCCTTGGACTTCGCTCCGAGGGTGGATTCATCGGAATGCATGACCGCACGAACAACGAACCGCTCCCGGATCACATCAGCGCGCGTCCTGAGGATCTCCGGAGTCTGGTTGAAGGGGTGATTGCGTACGTCGCGCGTGCGGTAGATGGCGGCGTCGATCCCGTGGTCGTCGCGGCAGCGGCTGCGTTCGGCTTTGTTTATATCCATCCATTCAGCGACGGAAATGGCAGGCTGCATCGCTGGCTCATCCATCACGTCCTCGCCGCCTCGGGCTACAATCCGCCGGGCGTAGTTTTCCCCGTCAGTGCAGCGATCCTGCGGAACTTAGACGACTATCGTCGAGTCCTCGAGTCGTACTCCCGGCCCTTGCTGGAGCACATCGACTGGCGCGCCGCGCCGAATGGGAACATCGAGGTTCTGAACGACACCGTCGACTACTACCGCTACTTCGATGCGACCGCGCACGCGGAGTTTCTCTACCGATGCGTCGAACAGACCATTGAGCACGATCTTCCCGATGAGGCCGCCTACCTGCAGGCGTACGATCGCTTCGCGCGCGGCGTCCAAGAAATCGCCGACATGCCCGCCGAGAAGGTCGCGCTCCTGCACCGATTCCTCCGCCAAGAAGACGGCCGTCTATCCAAGCGAGCTCGGGAGAATGAATTTGCCGCCCTCACAGATCAAGAGGCGGAGCGGATTGAGTCCGTGTACCGAAGTTTGCTCCAGGACAATCAACCTACAACAGAAGCGTAAGTGAGTCGGCGTTGGAGAAGCGAAGTGCATCCCTCCCGGAACCTCCGCACAGGTCGCTTGGGCAGAACTGGCGCAGGGAACTGGTCATGTATTTTGCGACCTGACCGCGGAGAGAAGATCTGCTAGGTCGAATCGGCGAATATGCCGGAGCGAGACGCCATCTACCACATCAGTGAACAATTGCCGCTTTTGCGTCAAAATGTCCGCGACTCGCTCCTCCACAGTGTCGGAACAGAGATAAGAGTATACATGCACTGGTTTCGCCTGCCCTATGCGGTGGGTGCGGTCTTCCGCCTGGGTTTCGACTGCCGGGTTCCACCAGCGGTCAAAGTGGAAAACGTAGGATGCCGCAGTAAGATTCAAGCCGACCCCGCCGACGCGTAGTGATAGCAGCAGCAATTTGCGCTCATGTTCCCGCTCGAACTGCCGGATCACTTCGGCACGGGTTTCAACAGGGAGATCACCCGAGAGCACCAGCGGATGGAACTCCTCTAGTTCTCGAGCAAGTCGCTTGACTCCGAACGGCTCGGCGGCGAATTGTGAAAAGACGAGCGCGCGATCTCCACTGCCGACAACCCGCTCCAGACGCTTGCGCAAGTCGATTAGTTTGGCCGAGGCTCCTGTCTCTGGGCAGAAATTGCATATCTGCTTCAAC
>JAKAVX010000563.1 GCA_021827465.1 Deltaproteobacteria bacterium
TGCTCGCGCCAGCCCTGCGTAGCCAGCCCTCGCAGCTTGACCAAACCGTGGAGGCCGCGTAACCATGCTAACCGCTGCCGCTACTGCCAAATTCAACACCCAACGGGACATCGCCCCTGACTTCAGAGGAAAAGCGCATTCTTAAGTACATCAGCTCTCAAATCGCGTCGGCACGGGAAGACGCGGGATCTCCGTACGCCGTTGCCGTCAATTTGGAGCTGCGATTCGTGCGATCAAAAAGCCAAGCTGCAACGCCCGTAAGAGTCAGCACCGACCCCGACGCCTTGCCGGTGTATCTCACTGAGGAAGACATCCGTCAGCGATGGCCCTGGACCTACGACGAACTTACCATTCAGTGCCGAAGCCGGTATTCCGACTTCAAGGAGAACAAGAAGTATCACGATCTCCGTAAACAGCTCGCATCTAAGCCGGCATACGCCCATGAACGCCTGCTTGATCCCGGCAAGCCCACAAGTACGAAAAAAGTCTTCTACAGTTCGACCATCCTTCAGGAATTCGATAAACACTACACGAGGAAGACAGCCGCCGCGGTCGCACCATTAACTGCGGCACAAAATTCCAGCTCTAGCGTGAACGCCGCGTGACGCGTGCGGCTGGCTCAGAAATGGGCGCGTTGCTGTTCAGCACTGTAGCGGTACGGTTTACAGGTGTAACCGACTATGTTACGATGCTGCGGTGATAAGGAGCTTCCGCCACAAGGGGCTTGAGGAATTGTTTCGCAAAGGCGGAAGCCGAAGAGTGGCGACGGACCTCCAATACAGGGCGCTTCGGAGACTGGATGCGCTGGAACAGGCCGCGACGCTGAGCGACCTCAACATCCCTGGCTTCGATTTCCATCCTCTCAGGGGTAAACCGCAGCGCTACAGCCTTCATGTGAACGGCCCCTAGTGTCCTGAGTTTGAAGTTCGGCGAAGAAGTAATCGTTGCGAATGCTCGGCTTTCTGCCAAAACATATGTCGTGAATCTCTAACTCAGGACACTAGTGCATCACGTTCGAATGGCGTGAGGGAGACGCGTGGCATGTTGACCTGGAGCAGTACCATTGAACTTTCGGCATAGCCGGTTGAGATAATGATCCGACTCTCTGCAGATGACAAATGTCCGTGCGAGAGCGGCAGAGTGCTGCGAAACTGCTGTCTCAAGCCGGGTGGAGAACTGAGACCTGTGGCCGCGGTGATGCGTAAGCCCGCGCCAAAGACGGGTATTCGGAACGACGCGTGCTACGCCGCCGCCTTGGCCGACTGCTCGGCTGATATCTCTCGGGAGCATTACGTGAGTCACGGATTGCTGAAGCTGCTTAGCATCGACGGGAAAGTAACCATCGATGGCTTCCCGTGGCAGGATTCGGGCGCTGTCGGTAGAGTAGCGGCTCCGAGTTTGACCGGCAAAATCCTTTGCCGCAGGCATAATGTCGCTTTGTCATCACTCGATGCCATCGCTTCACGGCTCTTCGAGCGAATTGATCAGTTCCATCACGAAATTATCGATGGGTCTCTGAAATATCAGAATCGATTCTTCTTGTTTAACGGCCACGATATCGAGAGATGGATGCTGAAGACGCTTTGTGGTGCCGTCGTGTCAGGAAACGCCGAGATCAGGACCGGTGAGTCAAATTGGAGGCCGTCCCTGGGGTGGCTCAGGATCCTCTTCGGTGAAGAGCCCTTTCCAGCCCGGTGCGGCTTGTACTTTCACAGCGAAGTCACCGGCCAGCCGTACATCGAGCGGGGATTTAAGTTCATCCCGTTCTCCAACATGATCGGCGGGGTGTATGGAGCGAGAATTTCGCTTAATGACGAACGCTTCGTTCTCGCCATGTCCGCGCCTCCCGAGAATCTGAGCGAAACCTTCATCAGAGACCACGCGTATCGACCACAGGGTTTAAGATTCATGATCGATTCCTGTGAAAAGGTGGTCCATTTCGGCTGGGACGATGGGTTGCCTCATCATGGTGCGACCGTTGTGTATCAAACGACTCAGATAGGAAGCCAATTATGATCACCAAGCGATCGGTGAAAGATGGTACGGAGCGACGCCCGACCTATCCTGGCGCGATCCTGCGCGAGGATATCCTTCCTGCGCTCGGTCTTTCTGTGAGCGAGGCGGCGCGGCAGCTTGGCGTAACGCGCCAGACGCTTCATCGGATTATGGCGGAGAAGGTATCGATCACGCCCGAGATGACCGTGCGGCTGGGACGCTTCTGCGGCAACGGACCTGGACTGTGGCTGCGGATGCAGCAAGCCTATGACCTCTGGCGTGCTGAGCGAGAGCTCGGCGACAAGCTTGAAAGGATTCCGGTTCACCGTACTTCGTCCGCGGCCTAAGCAGGGAAGCGCGATTTGAGGGGAATGGTCGATGCCATTTGACGTTTTCGCGTTGCGGGACCAAGTCGTCGGCGAGTACCGGGATTACGTAACCAGCTTCATCAATATCCTCGACGACCAAATCGATTCTTTCGTGAAGAAGGAACTCGATAGCGGCCGGCTGTGGCCTGAAGCCGTACTTCAATTGAACCCGGCCTTTGAAAGCGGCGCCGATCTTGCCTCGCTCGCCCGCGAAGGTGTCATCCTGCCCGAGACGGCGCGGTTCTTCGGCGAGTCTCTGCGGCTTTACCGCCATCAGGATGAGGCGCTCCGTCTCGCTAAAAGCCGCAAGCATTACCTGGTCTCGACGGGCACCGGGTCGGGAAAAAGCCTTACCTATCTGCTCCCGATGGTCGATGACGTCTTCCGCAGGAATCCTGGGGAGGCCTCCGTCCGCGCGCTTATCGTCTATCCGATGAACGCGCTCATCAACAGCCAGAAGCAGGCGCTAGAACAGTGCCAGAATCGCTTTGGAAAGGACTGTCCGATCCGATTCGCCCGCTATACCGGGCAGGAAAAAAAAGAGGAGCGCGACGAAATCCAGAACAATCCGCCGCATGTCCTGCTCACCAATTACGTGATGCTCGAATACATGCTGCTCCGGCCGGCGGAGCGCACAATGCTGAAGCTCGCGACTGGCAAGCTCCGCTTTATCGTGATGGACGAGCTTCACGTCTATCGTGGGCGGCAGGGCGCGGACGTTGCCATGCTGATGCGGCGGCTGCGGGAGCGCGCGAAGGCCGAGGACGTA
>JAKAVX010000564.1 GCA_021827465.1 Deltaproteobacteria bacterium
TGATGACGATCGCGGGCGCGCTTTCCTATGGCGAGCTTGCCGCGATGATGCCGGAAGTGGGTGGACAGTACGTCTACCTTCGCGAGGCGTACGGCGGGCTGCTCGCGTTCATGTTCGGATGGACGCGGCTGCTGGTTATCCAGACCGGCACGACCGCCGCGGTCGCGGTCGCGTTTGCCAAATTCGCGGGCGTGATATGGCCGGCGCTTGGTTCGAATCTCTGGTTCGGAATCGGAACTATCGGACTCTCGGGCGAGCGGCTCGGCGCGATCGCGGTGATCGTGCTGCTTACCTGGACCAATCTCCGCGGGCTCGACATGGGCAAGCTGGTTCAGAACGTCTTCACCAGCGCCAAGGTGCTTTCGCTTCTGTTCATAATCGTGGTGGGATGCCTGCTCGCGCGCAACGCCGAAGCGGTCAGGGCGAATTTTTCGAGCCTTGCAGTTTTCTTCGGTTCGCGTCCGATGTCGCTCTCGTACGCGGGCGCGTTCGGCGCCGCGATGGTGGGCGGGTTGTTCTCGCTGGACGCGTGGGCGAATGTCACCTTTACCGCGTCGGAGGTAAAGAATCCCCGGCGCGATCTTCCGCTTGCGCTCACGCTCGGCACCGGCCTCGTAATCGTCCTCTACCTGCTGACCAACGTCGCCTACCTGTGCGAGCTTCCGACGCGCGGCACTCCCGGCGCTCCCGAGTTGTTCTCGCGCGGTATTGCGTATGCGACTTCCGACCGGGTCGCCGCGGCCGCGATGCAGACGGTGTGGAGCGGAACCGGCGTCATAATAACCGCGCTGCTCGTGATGATTTCGACGTTCGGATGCGCGAACGGGCTAATCCTGACCGGCGCGCGGGTGATTTACGCAATGGCGCACGACGGCGTGTTCTTTTCCGCCGGAGGGCGCCTCAATGCGGCGCGCGTGCCCGCTTTCGCTCTGATAATTCAGGGCGTATGGGCTTCGGCCTTGGCGATCTCAGGGACTTATTCGCAACTGCTCGACTATGTGATGTTTGCGCAGTTGCTATTCTACGTTTTTACGGTCGCGGCGATTTTTGTTTTCCGTATCAAGCGCCCTGACGCGCCGCGGCCTTACCGAGTCGTGGGATATCCGCTGGTTCCGGCGGCCTATATCGTGGCGGCGACCGGGATGATGGTCGATCTGCTGATCGTAAAGCCTTATTACACTTGGCCGGGATTACTGATTGCGCTCAGCGGCGCGCCGGTTTACGCATTGTTCGTCCGCGGCGGCGCGCGCACGGATTAGCCCGTCATGGCGAGATGACATTCCTGTCTCGCCGCAGGAGGAGTCATCCCGCCATGGACCGGCGATGCACGTCGATGCGAATCGGCGAATCGTCCGATTCGCCGAGGAGGCCATCGGTCTCCCGCCGTTAGCTGAACAGGATCTCCTTCGCCTTTTGCGTATCGACGTATTCCCGGATGCGCCGAATTTTTCCCGCCTCGAATTCGAAGACGAAGCAGTAGTCATTCTCGTAGAACTTGCCGTTGGCGACCTTGCCGCGATTGACCAGTTCGAGAATCACCGTGTTGCCGTCCGCGTAGCTTTTTCGAATCTCGCTCTGAAGTCCCTCAGGGAAGACCTGCCCGATACCGGACATAAACTTCCTGATCTCCTCCTTGCCGCGCTTTACGCCCGAAACGCCGGGGGTAGTGCCGGGCACGAGCCAACTCACATTGTCCGACATGTTCGCCATCGCCGCGTCGAGCTGTCCCTTGCCCATCGCGCCCCAGGTTTCGATCGCTAGACGCTTGTTCTCTTCCGCACCCATCGATGGATTACCTCACGAATGACTTTTGAAGATTCCGGGAGAAATAACTAACTTCTCGCGCTACCAAAGCCAAATCTGCGGCGAGCGGAAATTGCCGGCGCGCCGCGCTAGAATCCGGTTTCGACGGCGCCTGCACGAATCGCGTCCGGGTTCCGGCAAATTCGCCGCGCGCCGTCCAGAGGTTATCGATGCACTACGCTTCGAGGTTTTTCGCCTCCGCGGCCGTCGTCGTGATTGCCGCCGCGATCATGCTCGCCGCCAGTGCCGGAGTTTCTCTCGCGCGGGGGATGGCTGGTCCTGCTCCCGTGCCGGACTACGCGACCGGCGGTTCCTATTCGCAACCCTACGGTTCGCAGACCGCCGGCTCGTACCCGGGCGCTACGGCATCCGGGTCGAGCGGCGATATCTCGGTTCCGATGACGGGCGGAGGACAAATCACGGTTCCCGAGCCTGACGCGGGGACTTCAGGCGCGGCCTCGTCGTCGCGAGGCGGGGTCTGGAGCCTGGAGCGAACCAATCCCGACTCGCTGGGCGGAGTTCCGCAAACCGGTCCGTGACCGGATCGCGCTCGGCCGCGGCGTCAGGGGCCGTCTTTGAGCAGATAGCCGCCGAGGCGCGCCGAATATGAGCCTTCGAGCGTTTCGGCCGAGGTGTCGTCGTTCGCCGGCGGGATTATTTGCCGTCCGTTGAATTGAAACGGTTGCGCGCTTACCCGATGCGACGTCATCTGCACCGTGACTTTGCGTAGTCCCGCTCCGAACACGAGACGCATCGTGAGCGACTCGGTCGCGACCCGCTGACCGGCGGAAAAGGAGCCCGGATCGTCGAATGAGATCGGCTGCGGGACGCTCTGAAAGTAGAGCGTGCGAGTGCCGGTTGCGCGCTCGATAGTCGCCCCGGGCGCGCCGGAGACGCGCAGTTCGCCCGCGCAGGTGAATCGTCCGCCGCCGACCTCGCCGTTGGATCCCACGTACGGAAACGACCACGCGTGGAGCACGCAGACGATGGTTCCCTCGGCGTGGGTGCCGTCCAGTTTGCGGATCCTGAGCAGCGCCACCGGCTTTGCGGGCGAGAAGATCTTTCTCGGGCCAACGGCTTGCGCGGCCGCCGGATCGGGTCGCGAACCGCACAGCAGGCACACGAAAGCCGCCGCCATCACCACCACCGCCCCTGTATTTTCCATGACCGCGGGCAGTGCTTCAGTAAGCCGCCTTGAGCAGTGCGAGAAGCTCTTCGTGCTTCACTTCGCGATCGACGGTCTGCGCGACACGAATTTCGCCCAGCACCGTATTGGCGATACGCGCCAGTTCGCCCTCGGGAACTCCGACAGATCGGAA
>JAKAVX010000006.1:0-11137 GCA_021827465.1 Deltaproteobacteria bacterium
AGACCGGCGTCCTTCATCAGGTAGGAGATGACATCGACGCGGAAACCGTCGACCCCGCGATCGAGCCAGAAGCGCAGCACATTGTGCATCGCGGCGACGACTTCGGGATTGCGGTAATTGAGGTCACGCTGCTCGCGCAGAAACGAATGCAGATAGTACGAGCGCGTAGGTTCGTCGTAATGCCACGCCGAACCGCCGAAAGTGCTGAGCCAGTTGTTGGGCGGACAGCCGGGCTCTCCGTCGATCCAGATGTACCAGTTGCGTTTGGCGTTACCCCGCGAGCTGCGCGATTCGAGGAACCACGGATGCTGGTCTGAGGTATGGTTCGGAACCAGGTCGAGCACCACGCGGATATTGCGCCGGTGGGCTTCAGCGAGCAGGCGGTCGAAGCTTGCTAAGTCGCCAAGGTCGGGATGAATTCCGCGATAGTCGCTTACATCGTAGCCGAAGTCGCGCAGCGGCGACGGATTTATCGGCGTAAGCCATAGCGCGTCGACGCCGAGCGATTCGGGAGTTCCGTCGTTCAGGTAGTCGAGATGCGCGGTGATGCCGTCGAGGTCGCCGATTCCGTCGCCGTTCGAGTCGGCGAAACTGCGGACGTAGATTTCGTAAAAGACCGCCTTTTGCCACCAATCTGCGGCCATCGCCAAAGCTCTCAATCGCCGGCGGGAACTCTCGATGCCCTGGCGATTTCCCTGAGGCGATTATAGACGACGAACGCCGCGCCTATCAGGAGCAGCGCGGCGATTACGCCGTCGAAGCGATGGATATACGGCGCAAGCGACTCCCAGTTCTGCCCGAGCTTCATCCCCGCCCATGCGAGCGCGAGACACCAGATGTAGGAGCCGACGAGGGTGTAGACGGTGAACGGCAGAAGCCGCATCCGCGCGACTCCGGCCGGGAACGCGATGAAAGTCCTGACCACCGGCAGCAGGCGGCTCAGGAAAACAGCAGGGCCGCCCCATCGCTCGAAGAACCGATCGGCGATTTGCAGCTCGTGCGGCGCGATAAGCAGATAGCGGCCGTAACGTTCGATAGCCCATCGGCCTCCACTCGCGCCGACGTAATAGGCCGCGTACGAGCCGAGCAGGCATCCGAGCGCGCCGGCGAGCGCGACCAGGTAGAGATTGAAGCGCCCCGTCGCGACTAGGTAGCCCGAGAACGGCATGATGACCTCGGAGGGCAACGGGATGCAGGCGCTCTCAACCGCCATCATCAGGACGACGCCGCCATAGCCGAGCGTTGCGATGGAGGCGACGACGAGGGTGGAAACCGAGCCTAGAAGCCTGTCGATCATCGGATGGATTCAGCAATCCTGGCGCGGCGCGCGGGCGCTGCGCTTGCGTTATCGAAGAAGACTGCCACGAGCGGCCGTCAGAAGCGAGCGGGGCTTGACAAAAGCGTTTCCAGTTTCGTAGCGATGCGTGTATAATCGCTAACTGTATATATGTTGAACGGAGGAAGCATTCGGGCGCCGCGATAAACACCTATCCGGCGACGCCGCGGCCATCCGAGGGAGAGCAATGGCAAAAAACACGCTTACCGTGACCGACAACCGAAACGGGAAGACCTACGAGATCCCGATCGAGGAAGGCGGCGTCATCCGCGCTGCCGCGTTCCGCGACATCAAGAACAGGGCCGACGACTTCGGCCTGATGACCTACGATCCGGCGTTGTTCAATACGGCGGTGTGCCGAAGCCGGGTCACCTTTATCGACGGCGATCGCGGAATCCTGCGCTACCGCGGCTACCCGATCGAACAGTTGGCGGAAAAGAGCAATTTTCTCGAGACCGCCTATCTCATCGTGAAAGGCGAGCTGCCGGACGAAAAGCACCTCAAAACCTGGCAGCACAACATCAGCATCCATACGATGGTCCACGAGAATATCAAGCGCTTCATGGAAGGCTTCCGCCATGACGCGCATCCGATGGGGATGCTGCTCGGGACGGTGGGCGCGATGTCCACCTTCTATCCCGACGCGAAGAACATCTTCGATCTCGAATCGCGCCGCCTGCAGACCCGCCGGCTTATCGGCAAGATGCCGACGGTCGCGGCCTTCGCCTATCGGCACAGCCGCGGGCTTCCCTACGTCTATCCTGACGACGAACTGAGCTACACAGGCAACTTCCTGTCGATGCTCTTCAAGATGACCGAGCTCAAGTACAAGCCAAACCCGGTGCTAGAGCACGCGCTAGACGTGCTGTTCATTCTGCACGCCGACCATGAGCAGAACTGCTCGGCAAACGCGATGCGCTCCGTCGGAAGCTCGGATCCCGATCCCTACGCGGCGACAGCGGCTGCAATCGCGGCGCTTTACGGACCGCTTCACGGCGGTGCGAACGAGGCGGCTATCAACATGCTTGTGGAGGTCGGCTCCAAGGATCGCATCCCCGCGCTTATCAAAGAGGTCAAGGCGGGAGAGAAGAAGCTCAACGGCTTCGGCCATCGCGTGTACAAGAACTACGATCCGCGCGCGAAGATCCTGAAGAAGCTCGCCTACGACGTCTTCGAGGTGACCCGGCGCAACCCGCTGATCGATATCGCGATCGAACTCGAACGAATCGCGCTCGAGGACGACTACTTCATCAAGCGCAAGCTCTATCCCAACGTCGATTTCTATTCGGGGATCATCTACCAGGCGATGGGGTTCCCGATGGCGATGTTCCCGGTGCTGTTTGCGATTCCGCGCACCGCCGGATGGCTCGCGCAATGGGCCGAGATGGTGCGCGACCCCGAGCAGAAGATCACGCGACCGCGCCAGGTCTATATCGGAGAGAACGAGCGTCAGTGGATGCCGATTGAGAAGCGTCCCGAGCCGACCATGCGCGAGGATGCGGTTAGCGAGGCGATCTGACCCTCATCGCTAGGCCCTGGAAAAACCCAACCGAAGACCGGTCCACGCGGGCCGGTCTTCTTTTTTATTACGCCGCGGCGAACAGAATTCTCGCCGCTTCCCGACCGGCGAAGGCGAAGATCCGGAGAATTCCGGCCGGCTGGGCGGGGAAAGCGGAATTGGCACGGTTGAGCAGTTTTGATAATAGAAAGCGGTCATCCAAAATCCGCTGGCAGGCAAGTCCGCGAACCTGGGGAGGAACCGGACTTCAGAGTCCGGGCGCGGCTCCGATGCGCGTCGCGTGCGCCGAGGGTGCGGTTATGAGCAGAGGGGAAGAAGAACGAAAAGATACCGGCGGGGGCGCATGCGCGCTCAGCGACGAACGCTCCATGCGTGACTCGGATAGCATCGAGCAAAGCCTTCAGGGGTCCACGAATCGTCAAACGCCGCGCCAGGATGGCGGGTTCGCGCGCAAGCTTCCCGCTTCGGTTGTGTGCTGGACGCTCGGCATCGCCATTGCGACCTTGACGCTTGGCCTGACGACCCGGCCAAGAACTTCTCTCGGTGCCGATCAGGTCGGCAACGGGATTCGCACGGCGCCAGTGCAGGTCGCGGCGCTGTCGCCCGGCGCCTCTGCTGCCGAGGATCCGACGGGCGGATTTCACTTCTTCATCATGCTCGGCCCGCAGAAGCGGGAGTGGCACCGCGAGGCGTGGGCGGACCATCTCGAGTCGCGGCTCAAGGCCAAGCTCGCGCGTAACGGATTTCCCAATATCGGAGTTTCGGTCAGCCGCGCCGGCGCGGTTTTCCTGGCGGGCACGCTCTTCGATCACTCCGAGAAATGGATGGTCGAGAAAATAGTCGAGCGTACGCCGGGGGTGGAAAGCGTTCACTTTCCCCATCCGGAAATCCGAAAGCTCTACGGTCCCGCCTACCTCGGAATCGAGACCGCGCCAACCGGCCGTCACGCGGGCGTGAAAGTAATGAAAGTCTGGCAGGGATCGCCGGCCGCGATGGCCGGGATTCGCACCGGCGACGTTATCGTGAGCTTCGGTGGACGGCCGGTCAGGGGTCCGCAGACTTTCCGCTACCTGGTCGCCTCGCATGTCGGTGGACAGCGCGTTCCGGTCACCGTCGAGCGCGAACATCGCCATGAAAGCGTGACTGTCAGGCTCGGCCAGACCAGCGCGCTCGTTCTCGACTAGCGCACAGCAATCTTTCTCAGGACTCCGCGAATTCCCGCATCGTGCCGACGGCCAGCGGGCCGGCGAGTGCGCTTGCGAGGGCGGCAGATCGACCGGTTTCGCGGATAGGGCCGCGGTTCACCCCTGGATGACGAAGCGGGCGCCGACGCTGTTCTGCACGAAGGCGACGGGAAACTCGCGCGCGATCGCATGAGTCGCGCGCCATCCCGTGCAATGCGCCGGAACGATAAGCTCGGGGGCGATTTCCTTGAGCGCGCGCACAGTCGGCTCGATAATCGGTTCGAAAATCGCTCCCGACAGATGGAACCCTCCTATCACGGCGTGTACCCGCTCGACGCCGGTGAGAGCCTGGGCGTGACGAATCGTATTGATCACGCCCGCGTGGCCGCATCCGGTCAGAATCACCAGTCCCTTGCCGCGCACGTTGACGACCACCGCCTGATCGTCGTGAATCCATGGATCGGGCTGCCATTTTCGGCCGACTTTCGCCCAGTGGATCGGAAAGCCTTTCTCGAAATCGGTCGCGCGATGGATCTGGCCGGTGATGAGAACGAGATCGCCGAGCAGGGTTGACGGTCCGCGTTCCTCGATCACCTCAACGCCGTCGTGGCGCAAGGCGCGGCGGTCGGGCGGGGGAAGATTGATCTCGTGCCCATCGGGCAGCATCACCTTGCGCTGGAGCATCGCGTCGGGATGAAGCACGACCGGCATGCGCTGTCCGCCGAGTCTGCGAAACATCCCGGCAAGCCCGTTGGTATGGTCGGCGTGGCCGTGGCTCAGGGCGACGGCGTGCATCTCATTGGCGCGGATTTCGAGCACGTCGAGATTGTGCATCAGGCCGTCGCGGCTAAGCCCCGCGTCGAAGAGCAGCGATTCCGAGGTCTCGCCGCCGTTGACCTTGACCGTTGCCGAGAAGCCGTGCTCCGCGACCAGGCATTTCCTGCCCAGCGTTGCGCCGAGCCACGGACGGCGTACGGTCTCGCTGCTCGGGAGCAGCAGGTCGGTGGTGTTGTCGAGGATCGTGGTTATTTCGACGCTATCCGCCTCTCTGAGCGATATGGTTTCCGATGATGCCATCCTCTCTCCACTCCCCGCGCTCTCGCGCGCCCGCGATCGTCAGTAGCCTTCTTCGTCGAGCCGGACTTCGCCCGCGAAGCTCCGGTATACAAAGATGAAATAGCCGATTGCGAGAAGGATCCCCGGGATGAACCATGCAAGTCCCACCTCGAGGCCGTAAGCCGTGGTCGAACTATTGTAGATGGTGAGGCTGTTGGCGGGATTAAGGTTCGACGGCAGGACGTATGGGTAAAGCCCGAATGCGACGCTGAAGAGCATCCCGGCGATATACGCGCACGAGGCGAGGAACGCGTCGCGCGCGCCGCCTGCGCGATTAAACCATCGGATCGCGAACAGCCCCGCCGCGGCTATCGCCGGAAACACCACGCCCCACGGCTCGTCGGGAAAGCGCGCTCCGAGATGAGGCTGAACCAGCGGCACCACCACCAGCAACGCGACGGTCATCGCGAGCATCACCCACCACAAATGGCCGGCCAGACGCCGCGCACGCTCGCGCAAATCCCCCGGCGTTTTCAGCGCAACCCATAGCGCGCCGTGCAGCGCGAGCGCGACCAGGCTCGACACGCCCATCAGGATCGTGAACCAGTCGAGGATCCCGACGCGCCCGCTGGTTGTGAAATCGGTGAACAGCGGCAGGAAGAAATAGCCCGAATCGCTGAGCGGCACGCCGCGAACCATATTGCCGAGCGCCGCCCCGAAGAAGATTGCGAGCATCGCGCTTGCCCCGGCAAACGCCACGTCCCAGAACGGATGCCATACGACGCTCTCAATATGGCTTCGGAACTCGATTGAGATGCCGCGCAGGATGAGAAGCCAGAGCACCATGATGAGCGGCAGGTAAAACCCGCTGAATGCCAGCGCGTACATCCTCGGGAACGCGAAAAACAGCGCGCCGCCGCCCGCGACCAGCCACACTTCGTTGCCGTCCCACACCGGCCCAACCGAGCGCAACAGCATCCTGCGCTCCGTCTCGGTGCGACCCACATACAGATGCACGATACCCACGCCCAGGTCGAAACCGTCCAGGACCGCATAGGTCACGATCATCGCGGCGACGATGCAGAACCAGAGCGTCTGCGTGGCGATATCCTCCTCAGGTCATGCGACCGTTTGAGCTGCGGGCTCGGCCCGCGTTTCGGGTTCGGGTCCACGTTCGACTTCCAGGTAGATGAGGAACAGGAACAGAACCGCGAGCACGCTGTACATCCCGGTGAATCCGAGCAGCGTGAACATCGCGTTGCCCGCCGACACGGACACGGAGCCGGCATCCGCGGTCCTGAGCATCCCGTAAACCACCCACGGTTGACGCCCGAGCTCCGCGGTCATCCATCCCGCCGTGGTTGCGATATACGGGAACGGCGCGAGCAGCATCAGCACCCACAGGAGCAGCGGCGTGTCATAGAGTTGGCCGCGCCAGAGCATGAATCCGGCCAGCGCGAGCACCGCGACGAAGATCGTCCCGAGGCCCACCATGATGTGGTAGCAGTAGTACAGGAGCGGGATATTGTCGGGCCATGTGTCGCGCGGAAAAGCGTCAAGGCCGCGCACTTCGGCCATCCAGCGCCGGTAAGTCAGAAAGCTTAGCGCGCGCGGGAGGAGAATCGGGTTGTCGAGCGACTGCATCTTGACGTCGGGCTGCCCGATGATCGCGAGCGGCGCACCCGCTTCGCTCTTGAACAGTCCTTCCATCGCGGCGAGTGTGACCGGCTGATAATCGGCGACGTTTCTGCCCTGCTCGTCGCCGGTCGGAAAGATGAGCAGCGCGGAGGCGATAAGTCCAACCGTCACTCCGATACGGATGAAGAGCCGGCCGTAGGCGTGATCGCGTTCCGCCAGCAGGTAAAACGCGCCGAGCGCCGCCATCACGACGCTTGCCGTCACGACCGACGCGATCATGTTGTGCAGGTACTGCCATCCGAGCCACGGATTCAGAAGCAGGCGCCAGAAGCTCCTGAGCGCGAGCGTACCCCGCGGTC
Source organism: Deltaproteobacteria bacterium (assembly GCA_021827465.1). Next base: position 7,093 of record JAKAVX010000006.1, read on the forward strand.
CGGCTTCGTAGGCGACGGGATGCTGCATCCAGGCGTTGGTCGCGATTATGAAAAATCCCGACAGCCACGAGCCCAGGAACACCAGGAACGCCGCGAGCCAGTGAAGGCGCGGGCCGAGGCGCTTCTCTCCGAACAGGAAAGCGCCGAGGAAGCTCGATTCGAGGAAGAACGAGAACACGCCCTCCATCGCGAGCGTCTGTCCGATTATCCCGCCCGAGTAGAGCGAGAAGCCGGCCCAGTTGGTCCCGAACTGAAACTCCATCGGGATCCCGGTGACCACGCCGAGTGCGAAATTGATCGCGAAAATCCGCGCCCAGAAGCGCGCCGAGTTGTTGTAGGAGTCATCGCCGGTGCGCAGCGCAAGCGTCTTCAGCATCACGATGAGGAGCGCGAGGCCCATCGTGAGCTGCGGGAACAGATAGTGGAAAACCACCGTGAACGCGAACTGGATGCGATGAACGGTGAGCGCTTCCATCGATGCCGCTGCGGCTCGCGCCGCCCTTTCGCCTCACGCGCGCCCGGCGTACCTCGGCGTCCGTTTTTCCAGGAAGGCGCGCGCGCCTTCTTCGAGATAGCCCGCCTGAACGCAAAGCGTCTGGTTGCGGTCCTCGATCGCGACTGCCTGTTCGAGTCCTCCCGCATCGACACTTGCGGCGAGGCATTCCTTGGTAAGGCGGAGCCCGAACGGCGAGGTCTCGGCCATCTCGCGCGCCAATTTGCCCGCAGCCGCGTCGAGCTCGTCGTCGGGCACGACTTCAGAGACAAGACCGGTCGCAAGCGAGCGCTGCGCGTTGATGAACCGCCCCGTCAGAAGCAGCTCCGAAGCGACCGACGTCCCGACGGCACGGGGCAGAAAGTAGCTGACTCCCATGTCGCAGGCGGTAAGGCCGATCCTGATGAATGCGGCGTTCATCCGGGCCGATTCACCCGCGATTCTAACGTCCGAGGCGAGCGCGAGTGCGAAACCTCCGCCGCATGCGGGACCTTTGATCGCCGCGATAAACGGTTGCGGCGCGCGGCGCATCGCAACCACCAGGTCGCTCATCCGACGCTGCACCTGGTAGGTGCCGGTCGCGGATTTGCCAAGCGCTTGCTCACCGCCGGCGCTTTGTTCTTTCAGGTCGAGTCCGGCGCAAAAGGCGCGTCCCGCTCCGCGCATCACGACGACGCGCGTTTTGGGATCGTCGCGCAGATGCGAAAGGAAGTCCTCGAGTTCCGAGACCATCTTTCTGCTGAGCGCGTTGAGAGCGCGGGGACGATTGAGCGTAAGCCACGCTATCGAATCTTCGTGCTTTAATTCCAGTGTCTCGTACGCCATCAGAACCTCTTTTTTCGCCAGGTGAATTACGTGGCGGGGCCTTGGACGCTCCCGACGCCTCACGATATCCGAATCAGATGCTCGGGTGCCAAGGCTCTGCATCGCGCATAGCCGAGCTTAAAGGGGTGACTTGACATGACCCTCAGCACGGCAAAAGCTAATTATAGCTGTAACGAAAACACTGGCCCCGATACGCTGCCTCGGCAGCGATCCTAATTCCTCGGGGGGAATAGGTGTTTGGGAATGCCCCGAGAAGAGAAAATCTACACAGTAGCCGAACTTTCAGAGCATCTGAGGGTTCACCCGACGACCATCTATCGGCTCCTAAGACGTGGTCTCATCCCCGGTTTCCGGGTCGGTGCGACGTGGCGATTCAGCCGCGTCGCGATCGAAAAGTGGGAGCACGGTCAAGGTCAGGCGATCCGTCCCGCGGAGCCGCCTCCGCGCCGCGGTCGCAAGCCGCGCGTGTGAGCGGTCGCGCGCCGAGGCCGAATCGAGTATAGATCCGGTCCGAGGTGAGCACCGGGTTGCCCGACAACGCCGAATCTGGTCCTCAGTTGCCGCGTAGCCGCGCAACTGTGATCGAGCACTTTGCGCGGCTTGCGGGAAGCTACGGAGAAGGCGAGTACTACGCGCGCCGGCGTGAAACGGTGACGCGCGCGCTCGGGCCGTATCTCGCCCGGGCCCGTCGGATCCTGGACCTCGGATGCGGCAACGGCCGCTACCTGGCCGAATTCGCTTCCATGGCGGCGGATCGCACGGTAATCGGCGCCGATCTCCTGCCCGAGATGCTTGCCGAAGCGCGCCGACGAGCCGGGGGCATCACGGGACTGGTGCGCGTGGACGCGAGCCGGACTCCGTTTCGCGACGCGAGCCTAGACTTCATCTTCGCAAGCCATGTGCTGCCGTTCGTAGCGGATATCGAAGCGGCCGTGACCCGGCTTGCGCGATGCCTCTGCGCGGGCGGCGTCCTGGTCGCAACGGTGGGGCAGGGGCGGGTCGGCGAGGCGCTACGCGAGGCGATAGGCGAATCGCGATGGGACGAGTTCGAGAGCGCTGTCTTCGGGCGCGTCCGGCGTTTTCGCGATTCGGTGGTTCGCGAAGAGCGCCATCGCGAGGCGTTCCTTTCCGCCGGTCTTTCGGTCGAAACGATTGCGCCCGGCTTCGAGGTCGGATGGCCTGCGATCGAGGAGTGGGTGCATCTTAGATGGATGCCGGTCGCGGACAGCGCCGAGCGCGCCTCGGTCGAACGAGTTCTGGCCGAGCTGCGGGCTCTTCTCGGCGGGCGCCGTTTCGCGCTTGAAGAGCGGATACTGATCGGGCGCCGTTCCTGACATGACCGCGGCGGTCACGCGTTTGACAAAGACGCGCGCAACCTAATAGCTAACCGACAAAAGCAGTTCGCGGAGAGTTTGGCCCCGATGCCGACCAAGTACACCTATGTGAACAGCTACGCGATCTATTATCATTACGCGGGCAAGACCACGTTGCCCGACGTGGTGCCGGATTTTTCCCGCGGGCGGAAGATCCTTTTTCTGCACGCAGCGGGCTCCAACGGCCATAGCTGGCATAACCAGATCGATCATCTCGGCGCGTCGCATAGCCCGGTGGCTCCCGACCTGCCGGGTCATGGGCGCTCGTCCGGCACGGAGGGCCTCGCTTCGATCGGCGAGTACGCGGACTTCGTCGTGCGCCTGATGGACGCGCTCGAGATGAAATCGGCGGTGATCGCGGGACGCTCGATGGGCGGGGCGATCGCGATGGATCTGGCCGTGCGCCATCCCGGACGCGTTGAGGCGCTGATCCTGATGGCGACGGCGGCGAAGTTCAACATCGCGCAGGAGCGAATCGAGGGCCTGCGTGCGGTCACGATCGGCCGCGCGCCGCAGGCGTTCGTCACGGACGGATACTCGCCGAAGACGGTCAAGGACAATTTCGCGGTGATTCGCGAAGGATGGATGGAGCAGATAAAGACCGACCCGCGCGTGCGCTATACCGACGTAAAGGCGTGCGCCGAGACCGATCTGTGCGAGGCGATCGGCAGGATTTCGGCGCCAACGCTGATAATGGCGGGCGCGGACGACAGCGTCACGACCGTCGACGACGCCGAGCTTATAAAGCAGAAGATAGGCGGGGCCAGGCTCGACGTGATCGCCGACGCCGCGCACAACCTTACGACCGAGCGCCCGGCGGAGGTCAACGCCGCGGTCGCGAAATTCCTCTCCGAACTTCGATAGGTAGACGAGCAATGAGTCTCAGCCGAAAAGCAGCGGTTGTAGGGGCTTACGAGCATCCGACGCGTTTTGCTCCCGACAAGAGCATGTTCCAGATCATGGCCGAGAGTATCCGCGGAGCGCTTCAGGATGCGGGGCTTACGATAAAGGACGTCGATGGGCTGTGCACGACCGGGATCGGGATGAGCGGGATGGGGATCGTCGGCTTCTGCGACTACATGAACCTGACGCCCAATTTCGTCGATTCGACCTCGATCGGAGGCTCGTCGTTCGTCGCGCATACCGCGCACGCGGCCGCGGCGATCGCGGCGGGCCTGTGCAGCGTGTGTGTGGTGGTCTACGGCTCGACGGCGGCGTCCTCGCGCTTCGCAATCGGCACCGGCGGCGCGGGAGGCGGCGGCGATCCGTGCGACCAGTATGAGATCCCGTTCGGTCCCACGACGGTCGGCTCGTACGCGATGGTCGCGCAGAGGCACATGCACGAGTATGGCAC
>JAKAVX010000006.1:11147-17838 GCA_021827465.1 Deltaproteobacteria bacterium
CGGTCACGATGCGGCTTCATGCCTCGATGAACCCGGCGGCGAAGTATCGCGAGCCCATAACGGTCGAGGACGTGCTCGCTTCACGGATCATCTCTTCGCCGCTCCATCTGCTCGACTGCTGCATCATCTCCGACGGCGGCGGCGCGCTGGTCATCACTTCGGCCGAGCGGGCGCGCGATCTCAAGAAGAAGCCGGTCTACATCCTGGGCACCGGCGAGACGGTTCGCCACGTCGCCGACGGCCATCGCGACTTTCTCGAGATAGCGGCAGCGCAATCGGGCCGGGTCGCCTTCGAACGCGCGGGAGTAGCCCACAAGGACATTGACCTTGCGATGGTTTACGACTCGTTCACGATCACGGTGATGGCGACGCTCGAGAACCTGGGCTTCTGCAAGCGCGGCGAGGGCGGGACGTTCGTCCAGGGTGGCAGGCTTCGCTTCGACGGCGAGTTGCCGTGCAACACCGACGGCGGCGGGCTGTCCTCGAACCATCCGGGGATGCGCGGAATCTTCCTGGTGATCGAGGCCGCGAAGCAGCTTCGCGGCGAATGCGGGCTGCGCCAAGTCAAGGACTGCAACGTTGCGCTGGTGCACGGCACGGGCGGAACGCTCGGCACCCGGCATTCGGGGGCGACGCTGATTCTTTCCAACCAGTGAGGCGGATGACAGGCGATGGCTGAACAGCAGAAGAAGTATTCGAAACCGCTACCTCATATCGACGAGGAGAGCCGCCCGTGGTGGGAAGCGCTTCAGCGTCACGAGCTTTATATCCAGAAGTGCCGCGATTGCGGCGCGACCCGCTATTATCCGCGCGCGCTGTGCACGCAATGCACGTCTGAGCGCACGGAGTGGCTTAGATGCGCCGGTATGGGCAAGGTCTACACGTTCACCGTGACGTATCAGAACCAGGCGCCGGGGTTTCGCGAATCGCTGCCATACGTGATGGCCTACGTGGAACTCGACGAGGGGGTAAAAATGCTCACCAACCTTGTCGACTGCCGTCCCGAAGACGTTAAAATAGGAATGCCCGTCGAGGTCGTATACGAGGATGTCACGCCCGAGGTGACTCTCGCGAAATTTCGCCCGGCGAGGTAAGGAAACCTTTTCTCGTGGCTACAATCCTTGACCTGCATTCGCACAGCGAAGCTTCCGAAGACAGTCGCGCACCGGTAGAGGCGTACCTCAACTGGATCAAGCTCCGTCATCAGCAGCTTCCGCTCGACGGCGTCGTGCTGACCGAGCATCGGCAGTGGAACTCCGACAGCGACTATCGCGCGCTCGAAGACAAGTACCAAATCATGGTGCTCAAGGCGGCCGAAGTCGAAACCGACTACGGCCACATGCTCGTCTTCGGCATCAACAACGAGATCGCGACGCGGTTCGATTTCACCAACGTCTATCTGCCCGCGCAGGAGGTTATAGACGAAGTCGCGCGGATGGGCGGAATCGTCGTGCCGTGTCATCCCGGGCGCCCGAACGTCGGACTGTTCGAGCACTACCAGCGCAAGTCCGCGCTCGATAACGTCATCGCGGTCGAGATGCTAAACGGCGGTTCGCGCAAGGGCGAGAACGAGCGCAGCGCCGAGCTGATCGCCAAGTTCGGCTACAAGGCGACCGGCGGCTCCGACAGCCACCTGGTCAGCCTCATCGGGCTTTGTGCGACGCGCTTCGAGGCCGACGTCAGGTCGATAGACGACCTCGTGCGTGAACTCAAGACCGGCACTTACGAGCCGGTGGATTTCCGTCCCAAGCGTCCGCAGGTGCGGCGCGCCGAACCCGTTGAAGCGAGCGAGCATCGTGGTTGATTACGATCCAGCTCTTATCGGCAAGATTTTTGAGATAACCGAACCGGTTACGGTCACGCCAAAGATGATTCGCGAGTTCTGCGACGCGCTCGGCGAGACCAACCCGCTCTACACCGACGAGGAGGCCGCGAAGAAGGGCCCGTACGGAGAAATCGTCGCGCCGCCCTCGTTCGCGATTACGTTCCGCAACGGGCGCCATTTCTTCCAGAACATCCCGCGCTTCGGACGCTCGGGATTCGACGCCGGCAAGGACGTGGAGTTTGTCTCGCCCTTGCGGCCCGGCGACCAGATCACGCTCAACTCCTCGGTGAAGGAAATCTACGAGAAGACCGGGCGAAGCGGCTCGATGGTGTTCGTGGTCGTGCGCTCGACGGTAAAAAACCAGCGCGGCGAAGTCGTTGCCCACATCGACCATCGCTTCATGCACCGCACCTGAGATCCCAATGTCGGACATCGTTACCATAGACAAGTTCGAGAACGTGCAGATCGGAGCCGCGATCGGCCCCGAGCAGATGTTCCTGAGCAAGGAACAGTCACGCCGATACGCCCGCGCCTGCGGGCTCGACGCGCCGCGCTTCACCGACGACGAGGGCGCGCGCAAGGAAGGCCTGCCCGGAATGATCATCCCCGGCAACATGAGCCTGGGCCTGCTGACCAAGCTCGTGACCGACTGGATCGGGCAAAGCGGCGCGCGCATCCTGCGAGTCGGCACGACCTACCGGGTGCTGGTGCAGCCCGACCAAACGATTAGCCTGCAGGGCTTCGTAACCCACACCTATCCCCAGGAACGCGCCTGCGAAGTCGACCTCTGGATCGAGAACGAGGACGGGGAGCGGATGGTCACGGGGACGGCGACGGTCCAGTTCCCCGGGTAACGGCGCAAGCCTGCGCGCGCCGTCCCCATACGAAGGCGCACGCGAACCTGCTTCTTCGGGATGTTTCTTACAGCAGGGCGCCGCGGAAGGGTTCGTCGCGCGGGGGCGGATTCTTAAGCAGATTGATCGCCCATCGCCGCGCCTGCTTGAGGGTGTCCTCGGCGCGCCTGAAAAGCTGCTCGCGGTACATCGTTCCCCACACATAAACGTCCACTGAAGGCTCTTCGCCGAGCGTGACGTCGACCATCCAGTCCTCGATTTGCGGCCCGCAGATGAGGAGGCGGACGACGCGGCCGTGGTCGAGGACGATACCGCGAGCCTCGCGCGGGAGGCGGAATTCTTCCTTGATGCGCTTGATGAGATGGGGCGGATAATGCTCCTCCGTCATCGGCACGTAGACCCACTCGCCCTGACTTGGGTTGGCCTGGCGCGCGATACGGAGATTGTTGTCGGTGAGGTCTTCCTTGGCCTTATCCTGTTCGTAGTCGCGGGCGACTTGATAGAAGCCCATCGCAACCGGGAGCTTGGGCATCTCGCTCTCGGATTTACCCTTGCGGGGCTTCTTGACAGTGGTTTCTACCCACCATCGATTTTCCACATTGGGCTTATGCGCCATCGCGACCGTTCCGTCTTCATGTATCTTACGCCGTTCGCTTCGCGCGTGCACGGCTTGCAACGACGGCCCGTCGCGGGCGGCCCCAGGCCGCGCGGGTGCGGCGTTTTCGAGGTCGCAGCGCAGCCTTGCGCTTGCTCGCGACCGCAGTTGCTTTTCGCAAGCGCGCGTCGCGTAGTCCGCGCACCATCCTGCGCTGGAAGACATCGGCCTTGCGCTCGGCGTCGGTCCAGAGCAGATAGTGGCCCATTTCGTGATAAAGCGTCTGGATCCACATCCGCTCGGTCTTGTAGACGCGTCCGCGCTTCCAGTTTTCGGGGTGAATCAGGTGGATACGGCCGTCCTCGTAGGTTTTACCGGCGGTTTTTCCCCAATCGAGGTATTCGAACCATTCAATCCTGGGCAATTTGACGCTGTAGAAGCGGCATAGCTCGGAAAGAGCGCGTCTGAAAGCCGCGTGCCGGTGATTACGGAAAAACTCCGCCAGGCTGCGGTCGATGGCTCTGCGATGGGTCAGGGGCGGAACGACCATGCGCACGGTTTACGAACCCTCCGATTCAGATGAAAGCGTGGACGAATCATACGAGCGCGTTCGCTTGAGCGTCAAACAATTGCCCAGGAAGCGCCGAAATCGCCTGAGATTCAAGGAATTTTGTTATTCCCGACGGTCTGCCGCGCGGCCTTCCTTCAGCCCAGGATTCCCGCGCTTTTGAGCTTTGCGATCTGCTCCCAGGAGAGCCCCACTTCGAGCGCGACCTCTTCAGTATGCTGGCCGAGGTCCGGGGCCGCGGCATAGCCGGCCGCCGCCTGGTTGCCGAATTCGACCGGGGTTGCGACGACGCGGCAGCCGGGAACCGACGCGTTATCGACCGGAACGAATGCGCCGATAGCGTGGGCCTGCGGATCGTCGAGAACCTCAGCGTCGGTCAGAACCGGCGCCCAGATGAGATTGTTGCGGTCGAGGATCGGCGTCCATTCGGAAAGCGGGCGCGTTGCGATTATCGAACTTATCTCTTCGGCCAGCACGCGATTGTTCTCTCTGCGCGCGGCGAAATCTGAAAAGCGCGTGTCGGCTTTCCAATCCGCGCGTTCAAGCGCGGCGCAGAAATCGGGCCAATGCCGGTCGGCCTGCGGCATCACGAAATAGATCCAACGGCCGTCCTGGCATCGATAGCGATTCCACATCGGATTGGTCGGCTCGTGTCTGCTTTCGGGCGCGGGCGCTCGCCCGCTGATAAGCCCGATCGTCAGGTCGGTCGCGTTCATCCAAAGGCCCATCGCGAACAGCGAGATCCTGACCTCGCATCCGCGTCTGCTCTTTTCGCGCTGTAAGAGCGCGGCCGAAATTGCGCCGGCCAGGCCGAGACCGGCCGCGTGATCGATCATACCGGGGCGTTGCGCGGGCGGTGCTTCGCCAGGCTCCGCAATCGTCGCCATCAGGCCCGATCGGGCCCATGCGGCGGCGTAATCGAAAGCCGGCCGATCGCGGTCCGGTCCGCGATGGCCGTAGCCGTTGAGCGCGGCATAGATCAGGCGCGGGTTGCGCGCCGAGAGCGAAGCGTACTCGAGTTTCATGCGCGAGAGCGCCTCGGAGCGCAGGTTGGTGACGAACACGTCCGCGCGTTCGATAAGCTTCATCGCGAATTCGAGGCCTTCAGGACGGCGCAGGTTTACCGCTACCGAGCGTTTGTTGCGATTGTCGAGCTCGTACGGCGGGCGCACGCGCGCTTCGCTGTCGCCCATCGAGCGGGTGGTCATGCCGCGGATTGGATCGCCGCCGTTGGGATCTTCGAGCTTGATTACGGTCGCACCCCAGTCGCCAAGCACGGCCGCGGTCGACGGTCCCGCAACCCACATAGCAAGCTCGACCACGCGCACACCGCTAAGCGGTCCTTCCATACTTCCCGCCTCTTTAGATCGAAATCCTGCCGGTCAAGCGCTATCGAGCGGACCGGTAGCGCTATTTTGGTAGCAGGCTTGAGCGGGAAAGAGAACCGCGCCCCAAGCCGGCGCGCGTCATCACTCGTCGGTGAGTTCGAGCAGCGATGAAGCTCAGGTGCGACGCTCGCGCAGGCGTCCGTGGCCGCGATGGTTTCGGCGGCGCACGCGGTTCACCGTAAGACGTTGGACGCGACTTGCTTCCTTGAGCCTCAGCCGAAGCGGCATAACTCGCTGTTCATCGCCAGAGCCGGAAATGATGCTCGCGATACGCCGTCGGAGCGCGTCGCCGTCGATACCGAGCGCGTCGCATACACTGTCGAAGGAGAGAGGACAGCGCACCCCCGAAGCGAAAACCCAGTTGCGAGCTTCGGCAAAAGAGCCGCGTTTTCGCGCGTTCGACGAACGGCTGCCAGCCTGAACGATATTGATGGCGTCGGCGAGCACGGCAAGCATCAGCCGCTGCTCGCTGGAGAGCACGCGCCTGCCCATCAGGTCGAAGAACTGGCTTTTCAGGATGACGTCCGGGAACGGTCGCGACTCGGCAACTTGATGTGACGAACTTGCAGGCAACATCGAACTAGCCCCCGACATCTTTACCCAGCCTTGGCGGCTGGCTGTTTGATCCCGTGTTCCATAAGTCTCGGACTAAATCTATGAGTTCTGCGCTTATGAAGTTGCGCGGATTAGGAACACTAGTCGGGTCTAGAGAGCTTTGCAAGTAACGCCAGCCTTTTGGAATTAAAAAGGCTACTTTTGGATAAGAAGAGCTTCCCACACTCGGCGCCTCACCATAAGTGAGCTTTAGTAATCAAAAAGGTTGGCGCTCATAATATGCTGCGCCTGACTTGGCATGATTAAATTTAGCACCCCGGATTCGGCATCCGTCGTTTCCGCGCAGTTTTTGAAGGTGTCGGCACGAGGGATTTTGTCCCGGTTTGTCTTCAAGCGTGCGCGTCTCAGCGTCTGTGCGCGCGGGAGTAATCTGGTATAGTGATGCGCCGAAAAGGCGACGTCGCGCGCTCCGCACCTATCCTAATTCTGAATCGCAGGCTCATCCCGAATTGGGAGCATCGGGCGCGCGGCGACGGCGCAATTCAATGGAGCAACACAAGCTTGGCGCATAAGACCCGGAAAATTGATATCGGCGGCACCAAAGTCGGCGGCGGCGCGCCCGTCGTGGTGCAATCGATGTGCGCGACACGCACCGCGGACGTCGGCGCAACCGTCGGCCAGGCGCACCAACTGGCCGATGCCGGCGCCGGAATCGTGCGTATCGCGGTCGACAACGAACGCGAAGTCGCGGCCCTCAAGGAGATTCGCCGCCAGACCAAGGGAATCGTGCTCTCGGTCGATTTGCAGGAGAACTACAAGCTTGCCGACAAGGTCGCGCCGTACGTCGACAAGATTCGCTACAACCCGGGCCATCTTCACCACATCGAGAAGTCCAGGACGATCGAG
>JAKAVX010000565.1 GCA_021827465.1 Deltaproteobacteria bacterium
GGAAGGAACTCTCTTGGTCGAGGGGATTATCGGCCAGGACCCCGCGATGCAGGAGATAATCCGGATCGTACGCCGGATAGCCCCTTCAAACGCAACCGCACTTATCCAAGGCGAGAGCGGCACCGGCAAGGAAGTCGTCGCCCGCGCGATCCATCGCCTCTCCCCGCGCGCGACGCGCCCGTTCGTCGCGATCAACTGCTCGGCGATACCCGAGAGCCTGATCGAAAACGAACTGTTCGGGCACGAGAAGGGAGCGTTCACCGGAGCAACCGAGCGCAAGATGGGACTGGTCGAGGCGGCCGACAAATCGACGCTGTTTCTCGACGAGATAGCCGACCTTCCCGCCTCGATGCAGGCGAAGATTCTGCGCGTGCTGCAGGAACGCGAGGTGCGCCGTGTCGGCGGCCATGAGTCGTTCCGCGTCGACGTGCGGCTGGTCGCGGCGAGCAATCGCAACCTCGCCGAGGAGGTCGCCGAGGGCCGCTTCCGCGAGGATCTCTACTATCGCGTCAACGTCGTCACTATAACGCTTCCGCCGCTTCGCGATCGGCGTGGCGATATCCCGCCGCTGGCCGCGCACGCGCTGCAAAAGTACGCGCATATCGCCGAGGGACGGGTCAAAGAGATTACCCGCGAGGCGATGGAAGTGCTGGTAGACTATTCATGGCCGGGCAACGTCCGCCAGCTCGAATCCGCGCTCGAGCGCGCAGTCCTGCTGTGCGAGAGCGACAAGATAACTCCCAAGGATTTGCCCGAGGAAGTGCTGTCGCGAAAGAAGCTCGGCAGGGCCGGCGACAAGGGCCGCTCGGACAAGTTCGAGATCCCGTCGGAGGGAATCAACTTCGAGACTTTCGAGCGCGAGCTTATCCTGCAGGCGATGGAGAGGAGCGACTGGGTGATAGCCAAGGCCGCCAAGCTGCTCGGCATGAGCTACAGGACGCTTCAGTACCGGCTCGACAAGTTCGAGCTGAAGAAGCCCGAGCCGAAACCGCCGGCGACGGAGGTGAAGTAACGGACGCCTCCGCCGCGCATCGCTCACGACGTCCCGGCGCCGGCCCACGCGGTCGGCAGATAGACCCACGCGCCGACCGTCGCGCCGGCCGAAATCACGGCGACGCGCTCGCGCAGGTAAAGGCTCGGCACCTCCTCGTATTCGTCGAGGATCGTGAAATCGCGCTCGCCAAGTCCGCCGAGCAGCATCCCGGCGGTCGTCGCCTCGGGATCGCGAACGATATAAAAGTGACGGGAGCGTCCGCGCCGGTAGCCGGGAAGAAGCGCGGAGACCGCTTCAACCCGCCTGCCGAGAATCCGTTCCCGGGTCGCCGGCTCGACGAGCGTGCCGTAGACGAAGAGCAGGCCGGCCAGCGGTTCGGCATCTGTCATCGGGGATCTCGGCTGGTCACAAACGGCATGCGTCCGAAAGTTCGAGATGTTTGAGCGAGTATACCTGTTCCTCGACGAGTTGGGTCAAATCGGCATTCTCACGTTCGATTTCTTCCGCTATATGCTGCGCCGCCCGTTCGAGATGCGGCCGCTGGTCGATCAGTTGGACAGCGTCGGCTACCGCTCGCTCAACGTGGTCAATCTTACCGCGATCTTCTCGGGGATGGTGCTCGCGCTCCAGATGGGCGAGTTCCTGGCCAAGTTCGGGGCGAAGATCTACGTAAGCCGGATCATGGGAATCTCGCTTTTGCGCGAGATGGGGCCGGTGCTGGCGGCGCTGATGGTCGCGGCGCGGGTCGGCGCGGGAATCACCGCCGAGCTCGGCACGATGAAGGTCACCGATCAGATCGACGCGATGCGCGCGCTGGCGACCAGCCCGGTCAAGAAGCTGGTGGTGCCGCGAGTGCTCGCGACGATCCTGATGATGCCGGCGCTGACGGTAATCGCCGACGCGATCGGGCTGTTCGGCGGATGGGTCATCTCGGTGACCCAGCTTGGCGTGAGCGGCAATTACTTTTACACTTCACTGATACAGAACGTGACGCTGGGCGACCTGATGAGCGGGCTCGGCAAGTCGATCTTCTTCGGTTACCTCATCGGAATAATCGCCTGCTTCAAGGGACTGACCGCCCGCGGAGGCGCCGACGGGGTGGGCCGCGCGACGACCTCGGCGGTGGTGGCCGCGTCGATAAGCGTGCTCATCTCGGACTTCTTCCTGACCAAGCTTTTCCTGGAGCTGTGATGACCAGCAACCATCGCCGGCGCTCCTTCATCTCGATTCGCGGGCTCGAAAAGAGCTTCGGGCGCAAGGAAGTACTGCGCGGCGTCGATCTCGACGTGTTCGAGGGCGAGACGATGGTGGTGCTGGGCGCAAGCGGCGAAGGCAAAACCGTCCTGCTGCGCCATATCAACGGGCTCGAACGTCCCGACCGCGGTGAAATCATTGTCGATGGAAAGGCGCTGGGCGAACTCGACGAGGACGAACTCAACGGGGTGCGCAAGAAGGTCTCGATGGTCTTCCAGTTGGGCGCGCTGTTCGACTCGCTGACCGTGTTCGGCAACGTCGCCTACCCGCTCGTCGAGCATCGATGGGGCTCGGAGGACATGGTGCGCGAGCGCGTCCATGAAGTGCTAGAGATGGTGGAGCTCACCGGCGTCGATAATCTCTACCCGGCGGAGCTTTCCGGCGGAATGAAAAAGCGCGTGGCGCTTGCGCGCGCGCTCGCGCTGGAGCCCAAGGCGGTGCTGTACGACGAGCCGACGACAGGACTCGATCCGCTCGTCACGCACAAGATAATCCTGATGATCCGCTCGCTTCAGTCGCGCCTCGGGTTCACCTCGGTTGTGGTCACGCACGATCTGAAGAGCGCCTTCATGGTGGGCGACCGCTTCGCCCTGCTCGACCAGGGGCGTATCCGTTTCAGCGGAACCGCCGAAGAGGTGCGATCAACGGGCGACGAACTGATGCGCGAGTTCGTGATGACGGCGCTTTAGAAAAACACGGAGTCCGCTGTGGCGAAAAGAACCATTGTGACATTGCGGGTCGGAGTCGTGATGGCGGCGGCGATCGCACTGGCGTGCTTCGCGATCTTTTCGATCGGCCACGGCTCGCGGCTGTTCAAGCGCGTCGACCTTATCCAGGCGCACTTCCAGCGTGTCAACGGCCTTCA
>JAKAVX010000566.1 GCA_021827465.1 Deltaproteobacteria bacterium
CGGAGCTGGATGTGGGCTCGGCGCTGCAATTGCTGGCGCTCAGGGCACACGAGAATCCCTTCTCCGCGAAATCGGCGAAGGCGAAGTAAGCAGCTCATCGAAGATCTTTTGAAAGGCGGCTCCACGCGGAGTCGCCTTTCTGTTTTTGTCAACCTCCGCGCGTCGCGGCGTCTTCTTGAAACCCACCGGTTTTGTGCTTAGTGGTTAGAGGGAGTTGGAGCCGTGAACGCAACCGTTCGATTGCTCGAGAAAGTGGCGCGCGCAACGGTCGGCGTGCATGCGCAAGTCCCTGCGGCGCATGTATCGGCGGCGATCGGCCTCGGCACCGACCGGCGCGGCACCGGAACCATCGTAAGCCCGGACGGTTATATCGTCACCGTACACTACCTGCTGCTGGGCGCGCAGAGCGTGGTCGTGACGCTTCCCGGCGGCGAACAGCTTTCCGCGCAGATAATCGGCAAGGACTACAACAGCGGGCTCGGCCTCCTGAAGATAGACGGCTCGAAGTGGCCGTGGCTCGAAGTGGTCTCGTCGCAGAATTGCACCGTCGGCCAGGAGGCGTTTACCGTCTCCAGCCTCGGCGGCGAGAAGCGATGCGCCGACGCGGGTATCGTGACATACACCGGGCCGTTCGACGCGGTATGGGAATTCGTGCTCGACCGATGCGTGTGCGTGACCGCCGCTTCACTCAATATCGGCTTCAGCGGCGGCCCGGTATGCGACAATCTGGGGCGGGTAATCGCCGTTTCCTATCTGAATTTCGCGGATATCGGCCGCGCGATTCTCGGCATCCCGGGCGAATGCTATCTGGCCGCGCGCGACGAACTGGTCCGCCACGGCAAGCGCACGACTTCGCCCTCGAAGGCGTGGGTCGGACTTCTCACCTACACGCTTCGCGAGCACGTGGTAGTCGCGGGCGTAATGCCCGGAAGTCCGGGTGACAAGGCCGGACTTCAGCAGGGCGACCTCGTGATAACCGCCGACGGGCGCGACATCAACGAGCGGCGCCTTCTGTACGACGTGCTCGGCAGCCATCGGCCGGGCGACAACATCAGCGTCAAGGTGCTGCGCAACAATCGCGTTTTCAACCTTGAAATCCCGGCCGTCAGGGCCGAGGATTACTTCGCCTGAGACGGTTGGCCAGCGCGCGCGGGCGGATGGCGCCGGACGGACCGACAAGACCGCAATCCTTCCATAGGACGGAGCCAGGATGAACCAAGCCAGAGCACGCCTGCGCGAGATGCTCGCGCGGGAACAGATGGTTGTCGCGCCGTTTGTGTTCGACTGCCTGCAGGCGAAGCTCGCCGAGGCAACAGGATTCGAGGCGGTCTATATGACCGGCTTCGGAACCGCCGCCGCGCGCGGATTTCCCGATCTCGGCCTGCTCACGATGACCGAGATGGCCGCCAACGTGCGCACTATCGCGCAGGCGGTGAACATCCCGGTGATTTGCGACGCCGACACCGGCTACGGCAACGCGCTCAACGTTTTCAGGACCGTGCGCGAGTACGAGGACGCGGGCGCCTCGGCGCTCCATATCGAAGACCAGGTATTCCCGAAACGATGCGGCTTCCTCGAAGGCAAGCAGGTGATCGCGCTCGAGGAGATGGTGCCCAAGGTGCGCGCCGCCTGCGACGCGCGGCGCGATCCCGAGCTTGTCATTATCGCCCGAAGCGACGCGCTTGCGGTGACCGGATGGGACGACGTGGAGAGGCGATGCCGCGCGTATCGCCAGGCGGGCGCCGACCTGATCTTTGTCGACGGGATCCGCACTCTCGACGATCTGAAAAACTACGCAAGCCGTCTCGGCGATCTTCCGCTTCTCTATAACGGCGCGCTGCTGCCGGTTCCGGAACTGGCGAAACTCGGTTTCAAGGTCACGATCCATATCGGCACGCTGATGGCCGCGTTCGAGCGCATGCGCGAGGCGATGAGAGAACTGATGACGACCGGCCAGGTCAAAGGCAACGGACTCGGCTCGTTCCGCGACTTCGTAAAACTGATGAACGTCGAGGAATACCAGGCGCTCGGGAATAAGTACGCGCTCTGATCGGGTGCGGCCCGCGCCCGGGCGAACAGCGGTTGCGCCGGAATGAAAAACGGGACACGGCCCGGCGGCCGTATCCCGTTTGTTTTCGCGCCGATCAGAAAGCTCGCGGCTTTTCTACACGTCCTTGAATTCGAGCTTACCCTTGCGCGCCTCGATTGCGGACTGCGCCGCGGAAAGCCGCGCGACCGCGATCCGGTAGGGTGAACACGATACGTAGTCGAGCCCCAGATGATTGCATACGCGGATACTGGCCGGGTCGCCACCATGCTCGCCGCAGATACCGATCTTGAGTTTGCGGTTGGCCTTGCGTCCGCGTGCGATTGCAAGCTCCATCAGCCCGCCGACGCCGACCGGATCGAGTTCCTGGAACGGGTCTTTCCGGTAGATGCCCTTTATCAAGTAATCGTTCAGAAACTTGACCGAGTCGTCGCGCGAAAGCCCGTAGGTCATCTGCGTCAGGTCGTTGGTTCCAAAAGAGAAGAACTCGGCCGATTTCGCGATCTCGTCGGCGACCACGCACGCGCGCGGCACTTCGACCATCGTGCCGATTGTGAACGGCACCCGCTTGCCCGTCTCTTTGAAGACCTGTTCCGCGACCTGCCGAATATCAGCCGCGAGCACGTCGAACTCCTTTCGCGTGCCAATAAGCGGCAACATGATTTCCGGCATCGCCTTCACGCCCTTGGCGCGCAACTGGCATGCCGCCTCCAGGATCGCGCGCGCCTGCGCCTTGTAAATCTCGGGGTAGCTGATGCCGAGGCGCGAGCCGCGATGACCGAGCATCGGGTTGAACTCGAACAGGCTCTCGCGTACCTGCCTGAGATGCTCGGGGGTAACGCCGATCTTCGCCGCCAGATCGACGATCTCGCTGTCCTCCTTGGGCAGGAACTCGTGCAGCGGCGGGTCGAGCAGCCGGATGGTGACCGGCAGCCCTTCCATCTCGCGCAGGATTCCGACAAAGTCCTCGCGTTGCATCGGCAGGATCTTTTCGAGCGCCCGCGCGCGCTGCTTCGCGTTCTCCGCCATGATCATTTCGCGCACGGCTTCGATACGCTT
>JAKAVX010000567.1 GCA_021827465.1 Deltaproteobacteria bacterium
CGAAGCCGCCCGGCGGCAACGACGAACGGACGGGTTCGCGCCGCCAGGTACGAGGCCGCCTCGAACCGCGCAAGGCCTTGCCGCGCGCGCTCGGGCCCGGCATGCGCCGCGCGCTGCGCGTCATGGACGACGGTTTTCTGGCCCTTGTGCCGCTTCGCCATCCGGCTCTCCGTCGGTCTCTATGCGGCCGCGTGGGTTGAAGATGGGTTGCGGCGCGAAGTCGCAATCTCGACCCGCATCGGACGGCCCATCAGTTCCCTGCCGTTTAGTCCTTCGACCGCGCGCGGGCCGTCGCCGTCATTCCTCATCTCGACGAATCCGAAACCGCGCGAGCGCCCGTCGAACCGGTCGCGCACCACTTCGGCGCGCTCGACCGGGCCGATTTCGAGGAACGCGTCGCGCAACTCCTCGTCCGCGAGCGAAAAACTCAGATTGCCCACAAACAGACGCACACTCATTTGATACGTTCGCTCCAATCAGATTTCGGACAGACTGCCTTTTCCGCGCCTGGCGCCCGACGGGCGCCGTCCCTTTACTCGGCGATCCCTCCGCTCGCCGCTCCGGCCGCCGCGCGGTTGTATTCCTCGACCGCGCCGAGCCAGTAGGCGAGCTCGTCGTAATCCATCGCCTGAAGCTCGCCTACCGCGAACCCGAAGTGGACTAGGGCTGCGAAGGCGCCGGCGGAGGGAACTGAAAATTTTCGCCCGCGACCTCGGCCTGAAGGGCGAGAACGTCGCCGAGATCCATCGCGAGCACGTCTTCGTAGAAGATCTTCGCGCCATCGATTTCGACCAGCTCCGCGATAAGCGCGAAGACCACCGCGCCCGGCTCGCCCGAGCCGCCCGCCGCGCGCTGCGCGCGCATCAGGTCGCGCCCGAATCCCCGGCGCACGCTCGCACTTCGTCCCGAGGGAAGCGTCACGACACGCGCCGCGGTCTCGGGGTCCGGCTTCGCCGGCGCGCCGCCTATCTTCACTCCGTTTACGGAAATCTCTTCCGATCCCATCGCTTGCTCTCCGGTCATCTCCAATCGCTTGCGAGCCGGGCCGCGCCGATGCGCAGGTCGCGGCCCGCCGTTTCAGGCGACGCGCCCGGCTAGCCGCCCAGGTTCACGCGGAACTGCGAGAGCTGATCGACGCCGCCCACCACGTAGACGTTGGCGAAGACGTCGTAGAGATAGATCTGGGTGCCCGCGACGTAGAGTTCGCAGTGATAGACGCTGACTATCGACTGCGTCTCGACCATCGCCTGCTGCTTGAAGCTGGAAACGCCCGCGTCCTTGAACACCCCGGTCATCAGGTACACGACGGGAAGCTCGGCCGAGCGGCCCTGGCTGGTGTACTGCTCGAGGCTCCCGCGTATCTGGAAGGAATGCGTCTGGAACGGGCTTGCGGCGACGGTCAGGGCCTGCGGGTCGAAGGACGACCATCGGATACGCGCCTCGAGCTTGTCCACGCCGCTCCAAAGCTCGGCGGTGCCGGCCATCCCGAGGCCCTTGTAGTCGATCATGCGATGGCGGGGCTGGGGAATTTCGATTTCCTCGGCGCGGCCGAGGAGCCCTACTCCGTCGATATATACATTAGCGTTGGTAAGTGAGTTTACCTGGATATTCATTTGCTCACCTTGCGAGTTCGTATTCGGACTTCGTTGGCGGCCACGTGATTATCTTTTTTCGCGCCGCGGGCAGACGTACCGTTCCCCGGCTCGTTCGCTTTCGGGCCTTCCTGTTCCTCTTTCGGGAAAGCGCCTCATTCCCGCCCGGTTCCCCTTCCCTTCAGGGAAGGGGTCAGGGGTCAGGTCGCGCGCGAGTCCATACGTCGCTCAACGCCCGATTACGCAGTCGCCGAGGCCGTCGAGGTCTGGGCGCTGGTCTGGCCGAGCTGCTGGAGCAGCGACACGTCGATGAAGGTCTGGAAGGTGATACGCTCGGCCGGCGGCGGCGGCATCACGTCCAGGCTGAAGACCAGTTGCCCGGCCGAAATCTGGGTGGACGGATTCTGCGCCGGATCGAAGCTGGCCGAACCCGAAACCAGCGCCCCGCGCTGGATCAGCGTGCGCAGGAAGGCGTTGACCGAAGCCAGGATCGCGGTAATCAGAGCGTTCGAGATCGGCTGGTCGATAAACTGGAGCATCGCCAGCTCCACCGACTCCTCGATCACGTCCATCGTGCGCCGCACGCTGATGAAATTGTCGGGCGCGGTCGAGGACGGATAGGCCGCCGAGCGGTTGCCCCACACCCGAAGCCCGGTGCCGAAGGCGTTGAAGACGGTCACGATGCCGGCGGCGTTCAGATTGTTCACGTCCGAGTTGGGATCGACCAGCGAGGCGTAGAGCGAGACGTCGGGACCGAGGATCGACTGGACCTCGGTGTTGGAAGGCGACCACCAGTAGCCGTTCTGCAGATCCTTCTGCGCGATCGCTCCCGCCACCCACTGCGAGTAAGGTCCGACCGCCGTCTGGTTGAACGGCTGCGTAACCGGCGTTCCCGCCGCACTCAGCGTCACTCCGGTCGGCACCAGGCCGCTGTCATAGAAAGTCTCCTGCGGGTAGCAGAGCACGGTGCGATTGCTCGAGGTGTCGAACGCCTGTCCCGCGGTCGAGCGGTTGGAAATTGCGGTTGCGGCCGGCGTCGAGGGCGCGGAGTCCACCAGCGCGATAGCGCGTATCTGATGCGCCATCGCGTCGAGCGCGCTCGCCACGTCGGCATTCTGCGCGTACCCCGGAGCGATCAGCACCTTGGAGAAGAAGCCCATCGTGCCGTAGGTCGTCTGAAGCGCCTGTATTCCGGTGTATGACCCGTTGGTGACCGCGCCGATGATGTCCGAATCCTGCACCTTGGTCGGATCGGCGTAGTTGAAGGAGACCAGCACCGTCGCACCGGCGGCAATATGGCCGCCCGAAGTGGTCGGGATGAGCGTAATCACTCCGTTGACCGCGTCGAGCGTGTAGTCGGTGCCCGCGGCATAGGTCGTGCCGGCGGGGTCGCTGGTGACGACCACGCTCGAGACGCCCATGTGGCTGAGATTGATGAGGCCCTGGGCATTGAAGGTTAAGGCCGTCGCCGCGACCGAGGTATAATGTTTGGTCGGGTCGAACACGTTGACG
>JAKAVX010000568.1 GCA_021827465.1 Deltaproteobacteria bacterium
CGACCGCATCGTTCGCTTCGCCAAGCGAATTGATGCGGCGGCGCCGTGGTTCAACTTCGATCTGAGCAGCGGAACGCGCGGCGAGACGATCGACTTTGAGCAGCGGTTTCGCTCGTTTGGGCCGAAAGCAATTGAGCCTTGGTTCGAGGTCATCTTCTGGAAGCTCGCGAGCATGAGCGGTCGCGGCGAATCAAAGGCTGCGGAAATGATTGAAGGCCTCAGCGCGATCAACGCACAGGCGCCGAAACTATGGAGTGCCTGCGCAAACTTCGTCGGCGCTGGCAGCCGAAAATCATTCGAGACCCTCCAGGACGAGTTGTTTATCGTGACGAAGAGCATTCCAGTCGCTGCGACCTTTCCGGCGTTCATGTGCCCCGAGCGGTTTCCCATGGTCGACAGCTGGATAGCGAAATGGGTTGTAGGCTACCGCGCGGAGTATTCCGCCGAAGCCGAATTCAGCGGCTTGGCCGCACCTTCAGAGTCCTTTCTGGCGCGCAGGAAAACGACGCTCACCGTGCCAGGCGACTGGCCATTTTACGAAGGCTGGATCCAATTCTGCCGAATGGCGGCCAGCATTCTTACGCAGCAAACAGGATTTCCGTGGCGAGCTCGCGATGTCGAAATGGCCGCGTTCCAGAACGCGCGCGACGGTTCGCCTCTGCTCCCAGCTGTCGTTTGATCCTGGCTTGGAGGGTGCTTTGCTATGCGCCTTCTATCCTGCACACGGTTGCACCAGATTTCATGCGAAAATGGCGGAAAAGCAGGGAAACTGCTAGTTTAGCGTAGCTTCTCATTGCGGCGACCGGGGCACCCTTGGGCAAGTAGGGTTGGGGGGACGCGATTTTGCGGAGCGCCACCGCGATATAGGAACGACGTGAAGCTGATCAAGAACATCGGGGATAATCGCGTTATTGACGAGATTCGCGCCGCCCTCGGTCCACAGGCGATTTTGGACATTGCGTCGCCGTCCTTCTCAGTCTTTGCCTTTGGCGAAGCTAAGAGTTTGCTCGAAAATATCGAGCGGTGTCGCTTGGTAATCTCGACTCCCGACGCCAGCGAACCGCAGCTACTCGGAACCGACGCCGATCGCCCATTTCGAAATCGCCTCAACACGCGCGCACTCAGCCGCGAGCTTGCCGCCTGGATCGAAAAAAAGGTTGATCTTCGAAGCGCGCCGTCACCGCTGCCGCAAGCATTGTTTTCGATTGGGAACGGCGCTGGCGCGCCGTCCCGCGTGCTCACCGGGCATTGCGCGTTCACGACCGACGGATTGGGGCTCACTCCGGGCAACCAGTTCAGCCTGATTCAGTGCGCCGAGAGCAAGGAAGAATGCGAGTTGCTGGGCGCCTGGTTCGATTCACTCTGGAGCAGTCTGCCGGCGACGGATGAGGCCAAGAGCGCGTTGCTCGCGCGACTGCGCGAGTTGACGGATCACAAACCGCCGTCGCTCATCTACTACCTTACGCTGTTCCAGATTTTCAAAGACCTTGGCGACGAGCTGGACGAGGAGCGGATCGTAAAATCCGCGACCGGCATCCGGAACACGACCGTCTGGAAAAAGCTGTTCAAGTTCCAGCGCGACGGAGTTGTCGGCGCGATCGACAAACTCGAACGCCTCGGCGGCTGCATCATCGCCGACAGCGTCGGCCTCGGCAAAACCTTCGAGGCGCTGGCGATCATCAAGTATTACGAGCTTCGCAATGACCGCGTGCTGGTGCTCGTACCGAAGCGGCTGCGCGATAACTGGACGCTCTACAAGGCCAACGATCGCCGTAACTTCCTCGCTTCCGATCGCTTCAACTACGACGTGCTCAACCACACCGACCTTTCCCGTGACGGCGGTGTCTCGGGCGACATCGATCTGGGGCACGTCAATTGGGGCAACTATGACCTTGTCGTGATCGACGAGTCGCACAATTTCCGCAACAAGGCGACGCACAACGACCGCGAGACGCGCTATGACCGGCTCATGCGTCGCATCATCAAGGAAGGCGTCAAGACGCGGGTGCTCATGATCTCCGCCACGCCTGTGAACAATCGCCTTGCCGACTTGAAGAACCAGATCGCCTTCGTCACCGAAGCGGATGACGCCGCGCTTGAGAGCCAGGGCATTCCCAGCATAGAGGCGACCGTGCGCCAGGCGCAGCTTCAGTTCAATCGCTGGCTCGCCTTGGAAGACGCCGAGCGCCGTCCCGCGCGCCTGATGGACATGCTCGGGTTCGACTATTTCAAGCTGCTCGATCTGCTCACGATCGCCCGCTCCCGCAAGCACATCGAGAAGTATTACGGGACCAACGAGATGGGCCGGTTTCCGGAGCGGCTGAAGCCCATCAATATCAAGCCCGATGTCGATCTCGCCGGAGAGTTTCCCCCTGTCGGCAAGATCAACAACGAGATTCGCCGCCTCACGCTGGCCGCGTACGCGCCCCTTCGTTATGTCCTGCCCCAGAAGCAGGCCGCATACGACGCGAAGTACAGCACGCGAATCCGCGGTGGCGAGAGCTTCTTCCGGCAAGTGGACCGCGAAGAGAGCCTGATCCAATTGCTCCGCGTGAACGACCTCAAGCGGATGGAGAGTTCAGTTAATTCGTTCGCCATGACCATCAAGCGACAGCTCGCCGACGTGGAGGCCACCCTTTCTAAAATTGAATCGCACGCGGAATCCGTCGATGAGATCGACATCGAGAACGTCGATATTGACGATCCGGCTTTCGAGAGCCTGCTCGTTGGGCGCAAGGTCAAGGTGCTTCTACAGGACGTGGACCGTATCCGATGGCGGCAGGATCTCATCGAGGATCGCAACCGCCTCGCCACGTTGCTTTCGGCGGCACGCCAGGTTGATGCGGCGCGCGACGCGAAACTCCGCGCACTTCGCGAGGTAATCGAGCGCAAGTGCCAGCATCCGATCAATCCCGGCAACCGTAAGATCATCGTGTTCACGGCCTTTGCCGATACCGCTCAGTACCTCTACGAACATATCGCTCCTTGGGCGCGGAAAGAGCTGGGCCTGCACAGCGCGCTTGTGACTGGCACCGGCCACAACAAGACCACACTGCCCAATCTCAGGAAGGACTTCGTCAGCATCATCACGGCATT
>JAKAVX010000569.1 GCA_021827465.1 Deltaproteobacteria bacterium
GGCCATGGGGCCTGGTGCTTGCGTCGCTCACCGCCCCAGGCCGCCTGATCGCCGGGGCCATCGCACGGCAGTTCAGGCGCAGCGCGGCCCGGGAGCAGGTCCGCAAGGCGGTGCCAGGCCTACTGACCGATCTCGCCATGGCGGCTGCGGCGGGCCCGCCTAGGCAGGCGTCGTGCTCGGTGAACAGGCCGGCACCGATGCTGCCGTCGATTTGCAGGCAGCCGGCAATGCGGGCGCCCTTCAGCGGCTGCTGGCTCTTATACTCGGCGCGAATGGCCATCAGACCGGGCATCTCGTGCTCAGCCAGTTCGATCTCCTTGCGGCCGATCTTCTCGGCAAGGCACACGATCAGGGCGCCGGCTCCGACGCTATGCACCTGCTTGCCGGCGATTGTTTTGTCTTCGATCGGAACCGTGAGGTCGAGGCCGAGCTTCAGCAGAACCTCATAAAGGATGTCCTTTTCGGTCCGGTCGGTCTTTAGATGCTCAGTCGATTCCTGGAGCGTTTTGGGCAGGTCATCGCGATCCGGGTCCCATTCCCGGATATTGGTGGAGGCGAGCTTGAAGACGCGAAACCCGAGATCGCCCGCGAACATCGGATTTTCTTCGCGAATCTTCTTCGCCGCGCGCCGCAGCCGTTCTTTGGTCAGTTCCGCAATGTTGCGGGGTCTGTGTATGGCGTCACAAAGCATCGCACCTGATTTTTGAGTCTTTTCTTCGATATCAAGCGGCTCCGGCAGCTGAACTACGGCAAATCGCCTCGGTTTCCCATCCTTCGCATTCAAGACCCAAACTGCTTTCGCCGTCACCCCGGAGCCTGCAAAGAAATCGATGACAGTATCGCCCGGCTCCTTCAGTACAAATGGAAGGAACGCAGTAAGCAAACGAACGGGCTTCGGATTGCTAAATACCTTCAGCTGCTCGGGAAAGTCGTCTCGAAGGTCATATGCTCCGAGTCGGCCATCTAGCTCGATGACCGACGATAGCCTCTCCTCGAATTCAGCCGCGTAAACCTTGAGTTCAATGATTTTCGTTTCGTCCTCGCCGAAAAGGACGTGTCCCTCAGCTAGCAGCTGGTCCATCGTTTCCTTCGGAAATCGATATCCCATAAGCGGCTGCTTGCACGGCTTGTTTGTCTTGGGATGAACTACGTCGTACCGATAACCTTCGCGGCCTGGATTGTGCACGCTCTGGCTGCCCGTGTAGACGCCCCCCTGGTCGATATATTTGTAACGATCAAGTGGCCACAATTCATTCTTGTGTATTCTGAACCACTCGTCATACGCCTGCTGTAAGGCCGCGGCCTTGAACTTGGATGTGAGCTCTCGCCCGATGCGAATGAGAAGGTCCTTGACGTCAGAGACTGACGATTTCCATTCGGCTTCCAGATGTTCGCGGTTTCTGGCGATGACGAGCAAATACTCGTGTTCGACTGCCAAGTTTGTCGGATTATTGTCGGTGGCATTCTTCCAGACGATGGTGCCAACCAGATTCTCCTCACCGAAAATCTCTGAACAAATGGCTCGTAGGTGAGAACATTCGCGCCCATCGATGGAAATAAACATTACGCCGTCGGATCGGAGAATGGCTTGCGCTAGCTTGAGCCGCGGATACATCATGTTCAGCCAGTCGGTGTGGAAACGGCCCGAGGATTCTGTGTTGCTCGATATCTTTCGCCCGTCCGAGCCGATCTGGCCGGTCAGCATCAGATAGTTTTTGATGTTGTCCTGAAAATCGTCCTTGTAAACGAAGTCCTTGCCGGTATTGTATGGCGGGTCGATATAGATGAGCTTCACCTTGCCGGCGTAACTCTTCTGTAGCAGCTTCAGAACCTCAAGGTTGTCGCCCTCGATCATGAGGTTCTGCGTCTTTTCCCAATCGACGCTCTCTCCGGGACAAGGCCGCAATGTTCCCGTCGATGGCGTAAGCGCGAGCTGGCGGGCGCGGCGTTTGCCGTGCCAGTTGAGGCCATACTTGTCCTCGCGCTCGTCCCTCGCGCCGCCGAGTAGCTGCTTCAGAACCTCAAAATCTATCTTCCCTTCGGTGAAAGCCTCGGGGAAAATCTCCTTCAACCGCTCGACATTCTCTGCCACGATATCCGGCGATTTGGTCTGCGGTTCCTGTTCAGTCAATCGCTTCATTACTTGCCCTTCTCGCCGTTGGCCTTGCGCTATATTCCGCGCCGCCACAAATAAAGGTCAAAGATCCTGTTGAGCGGATAATCGTCGCCATACCTGTCCTTGAGCGTCTCATGGGCGCATTCGATCAGCGACTTATTTTCGCGCGCGAGCGCGATAAGTTGCCCCAACCGCCTCGCGGCAAAGCTATCCCCTTTGCCGTACTCGTCGTGAAGTAGGTCATTTAGCGCCCTTTTTACTTGCTGATCGAACGCAGGCACGCAATCAAGCGTTACCAGCATCAGCTTGGACAGCAGAGTATCGCTGACGCGGACAGTCAGCTTCTCCGGCCTGACCAATGTCGGAATGAGTTCATCGCGTAGCCTGGTCGATAGCTCTTTCAATTCACAAGCCAATTTCTCGGCCGGCCTATCTGAAAATAGGCAGTCAGCGAGTCCGTTATTCGCCTGTTTCTTAAGGAATTTGATAGCCGGTGCAAGCGCCTTGTAATCGCGATTGAGCAGATCCGATTTTCCGCGATACATACCAAAACTGGCGAGATAGAAGGACAGGTGCAGTGCTGCCAAGTCTTCATTTCCAGACTGATCGGCGGCGAACTCCTTCCAATAATGATGCGCGTGATCCCATGAAAACTCGCGGTGGTTAGGATCGGACCTGAATTCTTTGGCGAATTGTTTAATAATTGAGTGGAACTGTGGAAGTGTCGGCACAGCGGTCAGCGACCTCATAGATCGTGAAGTATTTGTCGCAGATCTGCTTCGAGTCTTTTGATCGCGAGGTTCAGCTCCACCCGGCGATTCATCTGCGTTTCCTTTTTCGCACGGGCACGAAGGCTGGCAATCTCCTGGGCGACGTCGCGGTACCTGACGAGTGCCTCCCGCCGCGCCGCCGCACATTCTACACTCTCTGGCAACGCGAAGGTCCCCGTAATCACGGCCGCGTCCAACGCAGTCAC
>JAKAVX010000570.1 GCA_021827465.1 Deltaproteobacteria bacterium
GGTTGCGTTTGTCCACCGTGGTCTGGTCGTTTTCTGTTCGGAACACGGGTTTTGCGGCGCTTTCAATCAGCCACTTATCGAAGCAGCCACCCCAGCGGTCCGAAAGGATCCCGCGATCGAACTGATTTTCGTCGGAACTCGAGGCGCGCAGCGTGCCGCCGAACGCGGGATCGCCTCGACACTTACGCTTCCGATGGCCACCCACAGCGGCGCGGTGACGGCGGCTGCGCATCGGCTTGCCGCTGCGCTCTATAGCCGCTTGCTCTCCGGCGCACTCACGAACGCCGAAGCGATCTTCATTCGCGAGTCGGCCGGCCAGCGTCCGAGTCTAGTTACGCTCCAGCTCTTTCCACTCGAAGTTCCCCCCGGCAAACAAGCGTCGGCCGCCATCCCGCCGCTTGTGAACGTGAAACCGCGTCGTCTGCTTGACGAAATTGCCTCCGAATACATGTTCGCAATCCTCGAAGCTGCCGCTGGTGCGATCATAGACGGCGGGGTTCATCTGGCTCGACACGAAGCGGTCGTAAATCAACTTGTAAAGATCGTAGGCCGGTTTTTCGAGGTACGGGCGGACCGATTCTGGATCGCGCTCGACAGCAGTCGGGCGGATCGCCTCGTGCGCATCCTGGGCGGCCTTGCTGGTGCGGTAATGGATCGCGCGGTCGGGAAGATATTCCTTGCCGTAGCGCCCCGCGATATGGCCGCGCACGGATTCGAGCGCTTGCTCGGAGACCCGGACCGAATCAGTGCGCATATAGGTGATGAGCCCAACCGCCCCTTGGTCGCCAAGCTCAACGCCTTCGTACAGGCGCTGCGCAAGCTGCATCGTGCGCTTAGGCGAAAAATAGAGCTTGCGCGAGGCTTCTTGCTGGAGGCGCGAGGTGATAAACGGCGGCGCCGGGCTGCGGCGGACTTCCTTGCGCTCGATCGAGCGGATAACGAAGGGCTGGTCGTTGACCGCCGCGATAATTTCGTCGGCCTGCGCTTTGGGAAGCTTGTAAGCCTTGTTGTCGATCCGCTGATCTTTCCAGCTATAAAGGCGCGCCTTGAACGGAGGAGGATTGCTCGCGGCAAGACGCGCGTCGAGCGTCCAGTACTCCTCAGCGCGAAACGCTTCGCGCTCCCGCTCGCGCTCGACAATTATGCGCAGAGCAGGCGATTGCACCCTGCCGGCGCTTATACCCCGTTTGACCTTGTCCCACAAAAGTGGGCTGATTTGGTATCCGACGATCCGGTCGAGCACACGGCGTGCCTGCTGCGCGTCGTAAAGATTGCGGTCCAAGTCGCCGCAATTGGCGATCGCGGCCTTGACCGCGTCAGAGGTTATCTCGTGCAGAAGCACGCGATGCACCTTGCCGGCGGCCGCTTTGCCGAGCCGATCCTTGAGATGCCACGCGATCGCCTCGCCTTCGCGGTCGGGGTCGGTCGCCAGGTAGATATTTTCCTTGCCTTGCGCGGATTTCTTGATTCCCTCGATAACCTTGGCCTTGCCGGGAATCACGTGGTATTCGGGTTTGAAGTCGTTTTCGATATCGACGCCAAGGGTGCTCTTAGGCAAATCGACGACGTGCCCCACCGAGGGTGTGACCTCATAAGCGGCACCCAAATAGCGCTTAATCGTCTTGGCTTTGGCTGGCGACTCTACGATTACAAGATTCTTTGCCACGATTCAGCTCTCTCCCAACCCTCCCGCACGGCCGCAGACGGCCTTGTCCACCATCGTGCACGACTCAGGCGAGCGAGAAAAGCTTGCCGGGATGCTGCGCGACTATCCCCTTTAGCTCAAGCTCAAGCAATAACCTAAGCACGGTTTGAGCATCGAGCCCTGAGGCTTCGATAAGCGCGTCAACGTGGAGCTTTGAGTCATCTTTAAGCTCTAATATAATCGCTTTAGCGGCGTTTACCGTTGCGTCGCCCGACTTGAGTATCCGTTCGACTGATTTTGCCCCGGTAGACCCTCGGCTTTTCTCGGAATCGTGCGAGCTGTGGCCCGCCTTCGTCGAGCCGCCGCCGATCGCCGCCGGTTTAGTCGCCGACTCGGCGAGTTGTGGGGCCAGTTCCTCGAGCACGTCCTCGACGCAATCCACCAGCACGGCGCCCTGCTTGATAAGCCGATTGCTGCCGCTGGATTTACCCCCGAGCGGGCTTCCAGGCACTGCGAAGACCTGCCGGTTCTGCTCCAGCGCCATCCGGGCCGTTATAAGCGATCCGCTTTTCTCGGCCGCCTCGACGATGACTACGCCAAGCGAGAGGCCTGAGATAATCCGGTTACGGGTCGGGAAATTCTCGGGGCGCGGATCGGTACCGACGGGGAGCTCGCTGAATATCGCGCCGCCGTTGGCCAGGATCACTTCCGCAAGTGGACGATGTTCCGCCGGATAGATTACGTCGATGCCGCTTCCGAGCACCGCGACCGTCGTTCCGCCCGCGTCGATAGCGCCCTGATGCGCCTCGGCGTCGATTCCTCGGGCAAGTCCGCTCACGACCGCAAATCCTTTCGCAGCGAGTTCAAAGCCGAGCCTCCGCGCCGTCCTTCGCCCCGCGTCCGAGGCCGCGCGCGCTCCCACCACTGCGACATAGCGAACGTCGGAATCAGGTGCTTTACCGCGAACGAAAAGATACGGCGGAGGGTCGGGGATTTCGCGCAGCGCCGCTGGGTAATCGCCGTCGCTCCATCGGAGCAGGCGCGCACCGACGCGCGGCAATTCGCACAGCTCCCGATCGAGCGGCTCGAAGTCGCGGAAGGCCGTGATCGCCCGCGCAACCTTGGCTTGAACGCCGGCAGCGGCGATTTCCGCAGCGTCGAGGCTGAAGACCTTCTCGGGTGTACCGAATTTTTCAAGCAGAACGCGGGCGGTGCGCGGTCCTACCCCTGGGACGCGCCGTAGCGCGAGCCACAATGAATCAGCGGAAGCGGCCATAGTCGTCGTGCGGCTGCGCAATCACCGCATCCCCCTTTGCGCGTCCGATTTCGCGCGCGGATAACGTCCCGGCGCGGTAGTTTTACAATAAGCGGTGCGCGTCGCCAACTTGTCAATCCCGCACGAGCGTCGATTCCGATTTCTTGACCACGCTGTCTGATTGAAAT
>JAKAVX010000571.1 GCA_021827465.1 Deltaproteobacteria bacterium
CACCCGAAGTCAACTTCCGGGAGGATCCTAAAATGAACGCGACTACCACCAACGAGGCAAGGCTGACGGGGTATGCGGATGCGATGGAAGCCGCGGCATCGAGCGACGCGGTTCGCCTGGCCCAGTATAGCTGGCTCAACGAGATGCCAGGACTCGTATTCGGACTGCTCACGATCGCATACATCGTAGCTTCCCTCATTTCCCTGGCCTGACAACGAAATCCAACTGACGGGAGATTATCATCGTGAACGCGACGACCACCAATCATACTCAGTTTGCTGGACTGACCCCCGCCACTGACGCGCCGGTGCCGACTGACTACATCCGCTTCGCGCAAAACAGCTTCCTAACCGAGCTTCCCGGCGTTGCCTTTGGCCTCATCACCCTCGCTTACCTGATTACCTCACTCCTGGCGCTCGCCTGAACCCTGATTATCCCGCGCCGCGAGCGCGCGCCGATCACTCGTCCGAGTTAAATCCTCGGGGCACGAGTGCGGCGCGCGCGGAGATGCGCGGCGTGGCGCCCGGCTCTACTGCCGCGCGGCGTACCATAGTTATCGATACGAGCACGATCGCGGCGGTCAGTACAATCGTCACCCATACCATCGCGCGAATCCGCTCGAGCATCGAGTTTACTTGCGCGACGCTGAACGCCGGCCCGTCGCCGTGCGCGGCGACTTCTTCCTGGCGTCCGATTCGGAATGCCAGCCCGAATGCAATGTAGGTCTGAATAAAGATCAACAGGAACGCGAGACCAAGCTTGATCGCCAGCGGCTCTCCGATTCGCGCGAAATAATCGAACTTCATCTCGGCCTTCAGATCGGTCAGCCGCATCGCGCCGCTTATCACGACAATCCCGAGCATCCCGATCGAGAACGGATTGTAGAACCTGAACCCCACGATCAGGCTCGCGCGGCGATGCGCTTCGTCGGGCGCACTCTCGGCGGCCGGGATCAGCATGTAGATTACGGCGATCTGCGCGCCGAAATAGGCGGCCCACGCGAGCACGTGAATCCATAGCAGCAGCTCGGCGCCGCTCATTGCACGCTCAGCCCGCTCCCGGATCGCGATCGAGCGCGTTGCTGCGCGCGATTTGCCCGTACCATCGCCCGCTGTCTTTGAGCGTGCGACGGAGCGTATCGAAGTCGCAGTAGACAATGCCGAAACGCTGCGCGAAACCTTCCGCCCATTCGAAGTTGTCGGTCAGCGTCCAATGAAAGTAGCCGCGCACGTCGGCGCCTTTCTGGATTGCGCGCCATAGCTCCGCAAGATAGCGCCGCGTGAAATCGATTCGCCGTGCGTCGTGAACCTTGCCGTCGGCGCCCGGCGCGTCGCCGTACGAGCATCCGTTTTCCGTGATGTAAATCGGCACGCCGGGATACCTGGTCGCGATTGTCGCCGTCATGTCCGACAACGCACGCGGCGAAATCTCCCATCCGAAGTCCGTCAGCTCCTTGGTCTCCGGATGCACCTGGCGCACGTTTAGCGTCGCCGGGTTGTCCTCGTGCGCGACGATACTGCGGAAGTAAAGATTGATCCCGATAAAATCCAGCGGCGACTTGATCGTATCCATGTCGCCCGGCCGGATATCGATCTGCTCCGCGAGCCTCCCGCCGTCCTCGACCTTCGGATATTCACCTCGCATAACAGTGTCGAGGAACCACAGGTTGTTGAAGCGATGCCATCTTTCAGCCGCGCTTTTGTCTTCCGCGGAATTCGTGAACGGCTCGACCGACGACATGCTGAACGCGGTTCCTACCGCCTCGGGCTTGTGGCGCGCCGCGCGCAGCGCGCGCACGCCGAGGCCCTGCGCTAGATTGACGACGTGCGTCGCCGCGATTGCATTGGCCGGCTCGGTCCGCCCGGGCGCGTGAATCCCCAAGAGATAGCCGAAGATCGTGAAGATCCAGGGCTCGTTGAATACCATCCAATGCTTGACGCGATCGCCGAGCGCGCCGACGCACGCGGCCGCGTAATCGCCGAAGTAACCCGCCAGATCGCGATTCGTCCATCCGCCGGCATCCTCGAGCGCCTGCGGCAAATCCCAATGGTAGAGCGTTACCCAGGGCTGGATCTTGCGCGCGAGCAATTCGTCGGCGACGCGTCTGTAGAAATCCATGCCCTTCGGATTAAGCTTTCCCTTTCCGTCGGGCATCACGCGCGGCCACGAGATTGAGATGCGCGAGGCGTTCAGCCCCAGCTCCGCCTGAGTCGCGATATCTTCCTTGTAGCGATGATAGAAATCGCACGCGACATCGCCGGTCCACGCGTTCTTGATCTTGCCGGGCGTGTGAGAAAACCGGTCCCAGATCGATTCGCCCTTGCCGTCGTGGTCCCACGCCCCTTCGATCTGATATGACGCGCTCGCCGTGCCCCACAAAAAACCTTCAGGAAATTTCATCGACGCCATACGCCGCTTGTTAGCATACCCGCCCCGCGCCGCGCGAGGCGCACGCGGTCCGGCAATCGGCGCCCGCGCAAGTCGCCCGTCATCCCAATCACGCGACTGCCGCACTTGCCGCAAACTATCCGGAGCGCTACGACTGATCCGCTCGGGAGGGATGGCCGCAAGAGCTGAGTCGATGCGATGAAGATCGATCGTGCGGAAATTATGCGGCGCGTCGCCGCGATTGCTCCCGTGCTCACGCGCAACGCCTCCGCGTGCGACGACGCGCGGATGCTAGTCGCGGAGAGTTTGTCCGCAATGCGCGAGGCGGGGATGTTCCGTATCCCGACTCCGGCGCGCGTCGGCGGCTACGAATTGCCGCTGCGCACCCTCGCCGACGCGGTCACCACAATCTCGCTCGCGTGCCCGTCGAGCGGATGGGTCCTGATGGTGATGGGGGCGCATCACTGGTGCATGGGCTCGTTTCCGGAAGCCGCGCAGGACGAAGTATTCGCCGCCGGCGGCGACGGCATGGTCGCGGGCACGCTGTCGGGACAGGGGACCGCGGATGACGCCGCCGGCGGCTATCGCGTCGAAGGGCGATGGCAATTCGGCAGCGGAATCGATCACGCCGGCTGGGTGATGCTCGGATGCTCGGAGCGCGAGACTCGCGCGCCAAAAGTACACGTGGTGATT
>JAKAVX010000572.1 GCA_021827465.1 Deltaproteobacteria bacterium
CTGGCAGCGGCAAAACCACGCTCGCGCTTCTGCTGGCGAAACAACTCGACGCCGAGTTCATTCCGATAAGCGCGGTCAGCGCCGGCGTCGCCGATCTGCGCGCGGCGGTCGAACAGGCGCGGCGGGAACTCGAAGCCCACAACCGGCGCACGGTCGTCTTCATCGACGAGATCCATCGCTGGAACCGCGCGCAGCAGGACGCTTTTTTGCCGCACGTCGAGAGCGGGCTGGTGACCCTCATCGGCGCGACGACCGAAAATCCGTCGTTCGAGGTCGTGGCGCCGCTGCTTTCGCGTGCGCGTGTCCTGGTCCTGAATCCGCTCTCCGACGAAGCCCTGACGACGATCGTAAAGCGCGCGATGAGTGACGCGGAGCGCGGACTCGGCGCCCTTGGGCTTTCGCTCGGCGACGAAGCGCTCGCCGAAATCGTCAGATTCGCGGCGAGCGACGCAAGGCGCGCGCTGAACACGCTCGAGATCGCGGTCGAACTCGCGCAGAACGCGGGCCGCGGCGCGATCTCACCCGAGGACGTGCGCGAGGCGGCCCAGCATAAGGCGCTTCTCTACGATCGCGCGGGAGAGGAGCATTACAACGTCATCTCCGCGTTCATCAAGAGCATGCGCGGCAGCGATCCCGACGCGGCGCTGTACTGGATGATGCGGATGGTCGAGGCGGGCGAGGATCCGCTGTTCATCGCGCGCCGGATGGTGATCTTTGCGTCGGAAGACGTGGGCAACGCCGACCCGCGCGCGCTTCAGGTCGCGATCGCGGTCAAGGATGCGGTGGATTTCGTGGGATTGCCCGAAGGGGTGATTCCGCTGGCGCAGGGCGTGACGTATCTGGCGAGCGCGCCCAAGTCCAACGCGTCATATCGTGCGATGCTGAAGGCGCGCGAGGATACGCGCGCGCACGGCGCGCTTCCCGTGCCGCTTCATCTGCGAAACGCGCCAACCTCGCTGATGCGCTCGCTCGGATACGCGAAGGGCTATCTGTATCCGCACGACTTCGAGGGCGCAGTCGCCGAGCAGAACTATATGCCCGACCGGCTACGCGAGAACCGCTACTACGAGCCGTCCGAACGCGGCTACGAGTCGAGAATCCGCGAATACCTCGCGCGGGTACGCGAACAGAAAGCCACCGCACGCCAGCGTCCGCGCGCCGGCAGGAAAGATGAGGCGTAGTCCTTGAACGCAAAACCGCGGAAAGGCGCTCCGCCCTTCCCGCGGTCCGCAACCACGTGATTCCGATTACTTCGCGCCGAGCACCGAATCCTTCAGCGACTTCGCGGGCGTGAACCGCAACCGGGTGCGGGCCGGAATCTTGATCTCCTCTCCCGTGGCCGGATTGCGTCCCTTGCGCGCCTTGGTCTTTCGCTTGCGGAAGATCCCCAGACCCGCAAGACGAAGCGAGCCCTCGCGCTTGAGTTCGCGAACCACCAGGCTTGTAAGTTCTTCCAGCGCGGACTTGGCCTGCTTCTTCGTGATGCCGACCTTGTCAGCAAGATGCGCCGATACCTGCGACTGCGTCATCATCCTCCTCCTTGCAGCCCGGCTCCCGGGCTTTGCAAGAGCCTGAACGAGCCGA
This sequence comes from Deltaproteobacteria bacterium, assembly GCA_021827465.1. Next base: position 1,585 of record JAKAVX010000572.1, read on the forward strand.
AGGCGTATTGCAAGCGGCGCGCGGGCGCTTTTTGCGCTTTTTCCTAGGGATCAGGCTGATTTTTCAACAGGGGCCCGATTTAACCGCTGTCCGAGAGGGGCTTGAGGAAGCGTGGACGATTTAAAGCTTATCGGGCAGGTTCTTTCGCAACTTCCGGATCAGTAACGCACCTCGATCAGGAACAAACCTCCGGGCGGCGCCGGCGCTGGAGCGTCGGCCCGGTCGCGGCTTGCGAGCAACTCGGAAATTCGCTCGGGTGAAGTTTTGCCGCGTCCCGCATCGACCATCGCGGTGACCATCGTGCGCACCATGTGGCGCAGAAAGCTCGAAGCCTCGACCCTGTACGTGAAACGCTCGCCCTCGCGAGACCATTCGCTCTCAAGCACGCGCCGCACGGTGTCTTTCACTTCCGTGCCGAGCGTGCGGAATGCCGCGAAATCGTGGTCGCCGATGAAAAGCCGCGCCGCGCGGTTCATCGCGTCGAGATCGAGCGGCGCGCTCACCTGCCAACTGTAGCGATACTCGAACGCAGAACGGATCGCGCGGTTCAGGACGCGGTATTGGTAAACCCGCCAGCGCGCATGACGGCGCGGATCGAAATCGTCCGCCGCCTCCGCCACGCCGAGCACGACAATGTCGCGCGGCAGAAGCGCGTTGAGCGCTCGGCGCAACTCGCCCAAGTCGAACGGGCGGGGGATCGTGAATGCCGCGATCTGGCCGAGCGCATGGACGCCCGCGTCGGTCCGTCCCGAGCCGCGCACGCGAACCGGCGTCGAGAAGATCCGTCGGAGTGCGTCTTCGAGCCGCGCCTGTATCGAGTCCTGCCCGGCCTGTAGCTGCCAGCCGAAGTAGTTCGAGCCGTCGTATTCGATCGTGATTCTGGCCTGCATCGAACCGATCGCGCCGTCCCGGGCGCGGGCGCGTTCAATTCGCGGTGAGCAGGAGATTCTCCGCAATCCAGAGCGCGTTGAGCGCGGCAAGCCTTGCGTTGTCGATCGCGCAGAACAGTGTGACTCCGCCTTCGCTCTCGTTCATCCTGACCACGATCGCTTCCTGCCCGAGCGCGTCGATAACGCCGAGCGGTTTGCCGTCCTCGACCAGCAGGATTCCGGGTGCCGCGCGAAGCCGCTCGCGCCACGCTGCGCTTTCAGACGAGCGTGGAAGCTGGATTGCGACGATCGATCCGTGAAAGATCGGCGCGTTCATTATCTGCAGGGCGATTTCCGGCTCGCGCTCCATCATGAAGCGCGCCTGCGCGACGAATACCTGGGCCGTCTCGCGATCGCTTTCGCTGACAAAGACGTTGAAGCCGCGCTGAATTTCCTCGGGCTCGATATCGAGGCTCCCGCTCAGCAACCCGGCCGACTGTTCGACGGTCGCGGTGACGAGATCGCGTCCGCCGGCGCTCGCCCCAACCATCACGGCGACGCCGACAAAGCCCGACTCGACGCCGAGCGCGCTTAGAATCGTCGCCAGCGCGTGGGTCGCGGGATG
>JAKAVX010000573.1 GCA_021827465.1 Deltaproteobacteria bacterium
GGTCACCTGCCCTCTCCCCCGGATGGGGGGAGACCCGAGGGGGGAAGGGATATCCACAGGCTAAGTCATTGATTTTATAGGGTTACTTTTTGTGCCTGCACAAGTGCCGAAAAAGCTTCACTTGTGCGCTAGAGCTTGGCAATACCGAAGCGCTTCGTCCGGTTGTCGTATTGCCCGACTTCGACGCGTCCGATCACCTTGTCCCGCACAAGTGAGCGCATCGTTGCTGTGAACTGAGAATAGGTCAGTGACCCCAAAAATCCATATTGCTGCGCCAGCTTCGGTAAGTAGGATCCGCTTGACGTGCTCAGGCTCGCGTACAGATTGATGTCCGCCAGCTTTGAGATGCAGTCAAGAACGACCGTCCGGCAAATTTCGGAATCTGATGAAAACTTTGCCGATGACGGTGCCTGAGTGCTCCAGAAAAACCCCTCGACGAGGCTAAGCACGGCCATATCCTGATCCGAGTAGTTCGCTTTGCGGCGGCACAGGTAGCGGAATCGACTAGGAGCTGGAGCTGAATCATCGCCGTCGTCTTTCTCGTCGGGCGGCCGATCGCCTAAGTACAGGCGCGAGCGCACGGCTCCCTCCCATGCCGTAGACCCTGAAAATTCACTGTCCTTCGCCTTCGCCGGATGACCTAGCAGAAGAACCGCCGCTGGAGCGCACGCCGCCTGAACCCAGGCACAAAACGTCGTCACGTCGTGACGTACGTTTTCATTGCCACCATATAGGCGTGCGATATTGTCGAGGATGACGAGGTCCGGCCTCTCGGCTGCGACTTGAGCCCGAAGCGCCTCGAGTCCAGCGGTCGGGATCAGCGCACCGTATTCAGTTGAGGCAAGCGTGATATCCGTACTGGCATAGCTATGAAGGATGAAGTTCCCTGCAAGATCGCTAAGGTTCGATTCATAGCAGGAACATATGGCTCGTTGGCGCCACCACAGCTCGCGCTCATCGTCCTCGCCGGCCCACATCAGGACCTTGCGCGGATCCAGGGGCGCCAGAAATGTCTTCCCCAGTGCGATCGCCGTAGCGAGCTGCTGAGCGATCAGGGTCTTTCCGATTCCGCCTTTGCCGGAAAGAAGGGTCGTATGACCGGCCGGGATCCAATCAGGTACTATCCACTCGCGCGGCGGCGGCGTCTTACCTTCGAGCGCAATCCAGTCCAAGGGCGCGTGCGAGATCTTCTTTGCCTGCGCGGCAGTTTCGGCAGCGTCATCTCGCTGCGGCCGTGACGCGCCCCAGATTCGCTCCCCGGCAGCGATCGCTTCATCGACTTCGTACGCCTCGACGGGCGGCGATTCATCGCTCGGAGGTTCCGGAAGTGCGGCTGGCGTCTTGGGCTGCGGGATGAATCCCGCCTTTTTGGCTGCGGCAATGAGCGATCCCAAGCCGATCGGCGCACTGCCATTGCCGTCTGCCTTGAAGCTGGCCCACCGGTAACGGCAATCCTCGATGCCGCCATAATTCTCGGGAGGGGATCCCGTGAGATCACCGCAGCTCCATGCGTGCCAAAGCTCAAATCCGTCGTCCGAGCCGCCCGATGCGCTATGGATGGCCATGCCGGCGCGTACCCAAGCATCGTAGTCCTCTGGGTCAATCCAAGGGAGAGCGGCGACGACGCGAAGCTTTTCGCGCTGCCATTTCTCCGGAGACGCCGGAACGGGCGTCCAGTCGCGCTTTTCAGTTCGCCGCTCCTCAAGAAGCCCTGCGGGAAGGAGCGCTATCTCTCCGGCGACAGTCGCCCCATGGAGCGGCCACCAAATGACGTAGCCGCCAGCGGCTCGGATGTCGACCCCGCCGCGCTTTTTACCGTCGAGTTCAACGCATACACCACTGCGATAGGATTGCGCGTCGGGACACCGGAACAAGTAGTGGCGCCCTCCCGAAAGGGTCGAGTGAGAGCGCGTGCTCATCAGCTCATCCATGTGCTTTTCGAGCCACTCGCGACCTGCTTCGTCAGCCTTGTCGGAGTCGTAGTCAATTACGACAAGGCCGGTCTGCGCTCCCGTGGGCACGCCGCAGAGCGCTTCGGGCCAGCGATTCCACCAGGCCCGCACTTGATCCGGGTCTTGAGATGCATCATGAAATCCGTTCGACGTGAACGGTTGTTTCGGCTTCAAAAGAACCGTCTTGCCGTTACGCGTAATTTCCTCGGGATTGCGGCGGCATGGGAAAACAGGGAAAGTACGCGACAGGCGCGCGATGGCTTCGAGCGGGGGTACCGCTGCAATGAACGCGGCGCTCATGCTCCGCTGTCCACGGTCTTGAGAAATTCGGAGAACTCGAGGCGCGCTTCGACAAGCGCATCGAACGCCTGTTCGCAAGCGCCCGCGTCCACCATTCGATCGTATAGCGAGTCTGGAGTGAGTCCGCGCGGACGACGACGGTCGTTTATCGTGTCTTTCGCTAGATCGCCGATCGGGTCATCTCGTCTCGCTTGCCGTCTGAGCCAACCGAGAAAAGTGCGATCAACGCGTGGTTTATGAGTCGCAAGTATCGGCCCAAGGGCGCGTTTGATCTGAGAATACGTTGAATCTTCTGGTAGTTTTAACGAGGCGATCAGCCAGCGTTTGAATTCATGGCGATTGGTGCTTCTAATGACATGCCGAGTATTTTGCATTGATGAGTGGCCCAAAAAAGAGTCGCGCTTGAGAGGTCTCGGCGCGCGGGCAACTCATTCACGATTTCCCTCGGGAGCTAACCGAGGTGAGCCGACGCTATCAATCTACGCCTACAAGTAAATAGGGTCAACCCGCAGATTTTCTTACCCCATACAGCGCCAGCAATAGCGCCTCGGCCCTCCCGTCGTGTTTGGCGAGCCGCAGGTCGGCCGATGGGAACAGCAGTCGCGCCTTGTCCAGACTGGCGCGCTTCTCGCTCCCGAGGCCGTAGAATCGCTTCCAGACAGCTGGCGTCACAAATTCAAGCGGCAGATGGAGGGCCTGCAAGACACCGAGTACTGACCCAAATCCGACGCCGAAATTGAACGCCGAACTGCGGCCCTGTGCTGGCATGGCCTGCACTCTCTCGACGATGGCGCGCGTGGGACGCCCCTCGATGGCATCGAGCAG
>JAKAVX010000574.1 GCA_021827465.1 Deltaproteobacteria bacterium
CATCTTATGTGACCGTGCAAAAGAGAATCCCGCAAGCTGCCAAGATCTTCGACTTGCACGATCGCATTAGCGATGCTTCGCCCGAAGTGAGCGTCTGAGCCAGCGTAGCCGCGCTTGCCCAGCAACTCACTCAGGCGTAAGGCCATTACATTTTTCGACTCTCTGGTTCGGCAATTTACAATCTCGATCAAGTCGCAAAAGGGAGCCATCTCTTCGGGCGACTGATGCCCGACATACGGATGTGGTAGCAGCAGAACGGCATTCTCCTGCCGTGCCTCGGCCACAAATTGAGCAAACGACCGTGCGCGAATCTCGTCGGAAACAAAGGCTGCGATCACATCGCCCCGGTCGGTTAAGTACTCCGCGGCCAAAGGTACCATGAGATTCGGCATGCAATGCGCGGCGGCCGTCTGGAGAGCGCGCGAGCCCTCAATAGTGTCATGGTCTGTCAGAATGATGAAGTCCAGTTGGTGCTGCTTGGCAACTTTGAGATAAGTAGAAATGCGGCTGGACGAATCATAGGAGTAGTGCGAATGACAATGGATGACACCGCGAAGATAGCGATCTGCCGACTTCATCCCAGCAATACCCGTTTGGCCAGGCGCAAAGACTTGTATGCGTCAACTCTTATACTCTGGAACAGGTTGGTATGGGCATTTGGGCTCCAATAGTCTGAGATATGGCGTAAGGAGCGAGTCTGCCACAGGGTCAATATGTCGTCGTCGAGCGGCCAGTAGAACTCGTGCGCACGATCGTAGGTTTCCCGATAGCACAACTTTTCACCGCGGAAGAGCCGGATTAGGTCCGCCCCGAAGTTTACTCCCGCAGATAAGGCCAACTCCAATGAACCCCAGAATTTTGCATTGATCTCAAGAAGGACGAAGTCGTCGATGGACGGATTGTACTTGAACTCTACCATCGCGACGCCGTGCCAATTGAGCGCTTCCAGAAGGCGCAGGCCGAGTTCCTTCAGACGCGGAGAGTAGAATGCGCGGGCCGCCGTACTGCTGCCACCGCTAGGCGGGGATTCGCGGATACGCCGGTGCATAAATATGCGAAGCGGTTTTCCATTCTCCATCAGAGCGAAAAAGCCGCATCCATATCCCTGAACGAATTCCTGAACGAGTACGCCAGCCTCGTCGCCGAGTGCCGTTAGCTGATTGGTCACGGCCACAGTGACTTGGCTTAGGTCGTTGCAATACGCCACAGTCTTAAGGTACGTCGCCTCTCTGGCTGGTTTGACGACGCACGGGAAGGAGAGGCTGAGGGCGTTCAGGTCCTCAACGCGTCCCACATACCAAGTCCGCGGGGCGGGCACCTCCAGTCGCCTGGCCAACTGCATCGTGAGCAGCTTGTCGTAGCAGACCTCAAGCTCGCTGCGCGGCGACTGAACGCTCAGTTCCGGGCACGTGCTCGCCACGGTCAGCACCGAGCGACCGCCGATTGGAATGGCCATGTCGTAGTCGCGCGCTGCAAGTGCTCGTTCGAGCGGCTCACGCCAGACTACCGAATCGAAGCAGGATTGCCACTTGGCGATACGGCCGGCGCGATTTGCATGACCGATTAGGTATAGGTCCGCGATTTCGCGTCTAGCATGTTGTGCCAAAGCGACCGCGTGCTTGTAGTTCGCGTCGGTAACCAAAACTCGGAACATTCGAGCTTATGTGTCCGATTCGCTCTTCTGTTTGCGGAGCAAAATTTCTCCCGATGCCTAAGGACGATTTCGACACGACCTGAGAAGCAAGGAGCGCGCCAAGAGGCCGAGGCATCTATGCGCCCGACTTCATTGGTTGAATCAAGCGAAAATCTTTTCGGACCTGCTTTGTGTGGCAACTCTTACAAATCGCGCACGGGAATTTCTTCCATCAAGTCAGCAGACCTCAGCGAGACGGCAATGCATGTTTAGACAAAGTTTAGCGGCGACCGGTTCCTGGCCCTGGAATCCAGCCGCTCATCTAGACTGACATCGAGGGAGGAGGGAGCGGGACTGGACATGTCTTGAGCAATCGCCGCCCGCACGTCTTCATCTCAGCGCGAGGCTTCCTCCCTTTATAGCGTGATCTCGCTCGCGCTCTGCTCGGTACCCTGCCGACGGATGGCGCGCCTGGTAACCAGGCGCGACTATGGGACCCGGACCTATCTCATGGTCAGGAGTGCGTCTGCGGTTCATCGAGACTTCTTCCGCACTTGGCCCTTAACCAGCACTTCATGGATCAGGCGCTCCCTTCACCTAAACTACTGCAGATCAACATTGGCAGAACCCTTGCGTTAGGAAGACGTTCGGTTTACACGGCGAGTTGGAATCGGAAAGTCACAACTAGGATATGGAGAGGGCCAAAATGCCACCAAATTCCATTCAGAACCATTTCGAAGATTACGCGGCAATGATTTGGATCTGGGCGGCGGATTTTCTCCCGCATGTGGTGACGGCAATTCTGATCGTGGCTGCCGGATATGTGTTTTCAGTCTGGATCTCACGGACTATTCGAAACATTGTGACGGAGAGCGCAAAGATCGATCCGACTATGCAACCGGTTATCACGGCGGCAATACGCTATGGAATACTCACGCTCGTGGTCGTGGCGGCACTAGCGCAGATCGGCATACAAACAGCTTCATTGCTGACGGTTCTTGGCGCCGCAGGCCTGGCAATAGGTCTCGCTTTACAGGGGACCCTAGCCAACATCGCGGCCGGAGCGATGCTTCTATGGCTGCGCCCATTTCAGGTTGGCGATTATATCGAAGTTTCTACCAACAATATCGCAGGTACCGTCACAGCCTTGGGCCTATTCGCATGCACACTCGAGAACGCAGAAGGTGTGTTTGTTTTTGCGCCAAACGGCTTGGTTTGGAACACCGCAATCAAAAATCACAATCGCAATAATGGGCGACTGGTCAGCTTTACCGTAAGACTGCCGGTGACGGCGAGCGCGCAAGAGGCGAGTGCGGCTCTGATCTCGATGGTGAACGAAGACCCCAGGGTGCAAAAAAACCCTTCACCTGTTGCCTTCATCGAAAGCTACGACGCCACCAACGGCGCCGTAGTCAACTGCGTCTTTCGCGCATCTCACGGCCA
>JAKAVX010000575.1 GCA_021827465.1 Deltaproteobacteria bacterium
GTTGCTCGCCGACGCGCGCGCCACGATTATCGTGTCGTAGAGTTGCGCGGGACCCGCCTCGCCGTGTGGACCAAAGCGAGGACCTACGGGCGTGCTGTACACCTGATTCTCGGCCTGGTAGTCGCGATACGCCTGCATCATCGGATCCGCGTCGGGCTGAAGCTCCTGATGCATGATATTGGCGTCGTACGGATTCATCCGCGCGCTTCCCGTGTCGCCAATCGGAGGAGGCTCTTCGCCGGCTTCCTGCATCAGCTTCGCCACCACCATCGGATCTCCCGGCCCAAGCTGCCCAAGGCTGACGCCGGGCATCAGCAGATGCTGGCTCAGGTTGACCGTCACCGTGACCGGATTAGCGGAAGCCGCCGAGCCCATGCGCCGCTGGGCGCGAAAATCCTGGTCAAGAACGTGCTGCATCGCGGGGTCGGTGGAAACCGCGAACAGCGGCGCACCTTCGGGCACCCTCAGCTTGCCCGAACTTCTGACTTCCACCGCCTGCGCCGCCGTCGCGCCGACGACAAGCATGATCAACGCTACGCCTGCGACTGCGGCCTTCAGCAGAAGCTTTCGCGCGCTCGCATACCGCATCTTTTCAATCGTTACCGATACGGCCACGCCCTTCAATCACCCCCGGCGCACGCCGCCCTCAGGGCAGCTTGGCCTTTATCACTTCCTGCGCTCGCGCGGCGCGCCAATTTGCGAGCCGCTCGGCCAGCGATTCGTCCTCGAGCGCCAGAATCGCCGCCGCGAACAACCCCGCGTTCGCCGCACCCGCCTTCCCGATCGCCATCGTCGCAACCGGCACGCCCTTGGGCATCTGAACGATCGAAAGCAGCGAGTCGATTCCGTTGAGCGAGGTCGTCGGCATCGGAACTCCGACCACCGGCAGCGTGGTCTTGGCCGCAAGCACGCCGGCCAGGTGCGCGGCGCCGCCCGCGCCGGCGATAATCACCTTGAAGCCGCGCTCGCGCGCCTTGGCCGCGTACTCCAGGGCGAGGTCGGGAGTGCGATGCGCCGACAGCACTCTAACCTCATGTGGAACTTTAAGTTCGCCCATGGTCTCGCAGGCCGCCGCCATATACTCGTAATCGCTCTTGCTCCCCATGATTACCGCAACCAGCGGTTTGGCTTCGCTCGCCACCATAGCGAATTTCGTCCTCCTTCGAGCCTACGATGCTACTAGTATCCGCCGCCGACACCAAGTTCACGCGGGCACAGGCGTCGAAGCTCGTATGCGCCGAACTTCCGCCCGATAGGAACGGCTCATCGAATCGGGCACAATTGCTCCCGGATGGCGACTCCGATCCCGAGCAACGATTGTCCCTTGACACTCGCCGAGGCGGCCCGCGCGACCAGCGGCGAGCTTTTCGGCCCGGGCGAACGTTCCACGCGCGGAATCAGCATCGACACCCGATCGCTGCGGACGGGCGCGATTTTCGTCGCGCTGATCGGGGTCGCCGACGGGCATCGCTATCTCGCCGAAGCGGTCCGGCGCGGCGCGGCGGCGGCGATAGTGAATCGCGGCCGGCGCATCGCGGAAATTCCGTGTATCGAGGTCGATGACACGCTCGAAGCGTTGGGCGCGCTCGCCCGCTTTCATCTCGGGCGCGCCAGGAACGCGCGTCGGATACCGTCGATCGCTATCGGCGGAGCTGCCGGAAAGACAACCACAAAGGAGATCACGGCCGCGCTGATGCGCGCGATATACGGCACGATTCTCGCCACCCCCGGCAATCTCAACAATCGGATCGGCGTCCCGATGACGCTGCTCACCCTTGGCGGCGAGCATCGCGCGATGGTTATCGAATGCGGCACCAACACGCGCGGCGAGATCCCGCGCCTCGCCGCCATCGTCGAGCCGGACGTCGCGATGGTTCTGAACGTGGACCTCGAGCACACCGAGGGACTCGGCACGCTCGAGGACGTCGCCGACGAAGAGAGCGCGCTGATGCGCGGCGCGGGGCGCGCAGTGGTGTTTCCCGCCGACGATCCGATGCTCGCGGTGCGCGCGCCCGGGAGACTGACAGCGGTGACGTTTGGCCTCGGCACATCGGCGGACGTGCGGCTTGAGGAACGCACAACCGGTCGCGAAGGAAAAACCCGGATTCGCATCCGGCTCGCCCGCCGATTGGTCGCTCCGGAAGCCGAGCCGGTTGTCGCGAGCGAAATCGCGATGCTTGGCGCCGCGCCGGCAATTAATTGCGCAGCGGCGGTTGCCGCGGTCGCCGCGGTGGCAGAGCCGTATCTCAGCGCGGAAAATCTCGCCGCGATCGAGACCGCGCTTTCCTCGATCGCGCCCGTCGCCGGCCGTCTATCGATACGCAGGGCGCGCGGTATCCTGATAATCGACGATACCTACAATGCCAATCCGCGCTCGGTGCGCGCCGCGCTTGCGGCGGCTCGCGAGGCCGCGGACAGTTGCGGCGCGCGACTGGTTATCGCGCTCGGCGATATGTTCGAGCTTGGGGAACTTTCACCTTCCGCGCACCTCGAGACGCTCGCCGACGTTCTCCGCGCGCATCCTTCGACACTGGTCGCGGTCGGACCCGAGATGGCGCGGGCGGTCGAATCAACGCCGCGCCATCGATTCTCCGGCGTCGAGACGCTTCTTGCCGCCGACAGCGGGGAAGCTTCGCACACCGTGCGCGAGTCGGTGCGCGCGGGCGACGTCCTCCTGATCAAGGGTTCGCGCGGGATGGAGATGGAGCGGATTATCGAGGCGCTCGACCCCGCTTCGTAATGCGAAGCGGCGCCAGTTCCTTGCGCGGGCCAAATAGTATCCGCTGAACGGTTACTCGATCCAAAAAAACATCTTCAGAACGCCCGACGCGTGCCGGAATGAAGACGGAATCGCACGGTATGATCTTGGCGCGAGGTTACCCACGCAGCGAGATATTCTTCGGTTCTCATAAGTCCTGGCGGGCCTGCGCAGCAGCCCACCAGTAAGTCATTGATACTTTTGGCGCCATGCATCCCGTTTCCTTTCGAAACGTGAGGCGCGCGGCAATTCCTCCAGCTGCGTAACGCAAAAATCGCTGAGAATTTCAGAACTGACTAGTGAACGTGGCGATGGTG
>JAKAVX010000576.1 GCA_021827465.1 Deltaproteobacteria bacterium
ATAGAGCTTTTCGCCGCGATTGCGAAAGCGGGTTACCTCATGCGATTCGCGGCAAAACGACTTGATGGTGGACGCTCCGGTAACGCGCTCGTGAACCTCGGCGCTGATATCGGCGACCGCTTCCTGCATCCGATGGCTTACGGCCTTGATGCGGGGTGCGAAAATGTACATGAAAGCAACCCAGAATGGCGCTACCGCGAGCGCGACCAGCGCCAGCCGCCAGTCCATCGCAAACAACATCAGGATGACCAGCGCGAGCGAGAACGCGTCCATCCAGACATCGATCAGCGCGGAACTGACCAGGTCGTTCGCTTGGGCGACGTCATTTAGCACGCGCGAGACGATCGCGCCGGAAGGATTTTGATCGAAAAACGAGTGCGGCAGGCGCTGCAGATGCTCGAACAGTTTGCATCGCAGGTCATGCATCAGGCCCTGGCCGCCGATCCCACCCCAATAGTTGCGATAGTAGCTCGCTAGCGATTGAACCCCGTAGAGCAACAATGTCACGATACTTAGAACGGCCAGCTTGGCCTGCGGGGTTGGCGCCATCCCCAGTATCCCGGCGCCTGCGATGCACAGGCGGTCAATCGTGCCGCTGATCGCGTCCAATTTCGGATGCGCGGCGACTAGGACGTCGGCCACGTATTTGAAAGCCCATGGAAATGCGAGTGGAAGTGTGAACTTGCCGATCCCGATCAGCGCCGCACCGACGACGTACCGCGAATGGGGCTTGATATAGGCTAGAAACCTGACCAGGGGACGGTCCGAGAAAGATACAGTGCTGTTATCCACTAGCCTTTTCCCTTTTGGTTCGGCATCCGTAAGTAATGGGCTTGAACCGGGGAAGAAGAGAGCAACAGTCGTACCTACCTCATTCAAAGATAAATCCAAGCAAATTCAGGCTTTTTTTGTCGCGGGCGGAAGGAGCCGCCATACGGTTTGGTAATCCTTTGACCCATTTCGGAAGGCCGCCCGATTTCGTTCTGTTGAGCGATCTTCGATAATCCTGTTGGCGGAAGGCGAATAAAGCGCGATAGTCTTCGAAGCTTTGCGTGGCGATCGATGGGTGCAGAAACCGGTGGGATGATGGCGGAGGTGGCGGAGACCGGTGGGGTTCAGCGATTCGACCAGACGGACGTAACGCCCGGTGCCAGCGCCGCAATAATCGCAGCGACCGTTATTCTGCTCCTCTATCAGGGCTACACCCTTTCTGTAGCCGGGGTTGCGGCACCCTGGATCGCGAAGAGCTTCGACCTGACCCAACCCGAGCTGGCGCGGTTGTTTGCGTGGATGTCAGCGTCGGCGATAGGTTCGCTATTGCTTGCGCGGATGGCGGATCGGGTCGGGCGCCGACGAATTATCGTTGTCAGCCTTTTGCTGACGCCGCTATTCTCCGCCGGCGCGGCGCTTTCGCCGCATCCGATATCATTTGCGGTTTTTCAGATTCTGATCGCGGCGCTGCTTGGAGGTTCGGTCTCTTCCGCGATCGTCCTTCTGGCCGAGCAGCTACCCGTCGAGCGCCGCGCGCAGGGGCAGGGATTCGCCGCCTTCGCAAGCGCGGTCGGTGGCGTGCTTGGCTATCTGCTCATCCCGTTTCTTCTCAAGTGGGGATACTCGTGGCGGTGGCTGCTCGCGCCGTCGGTCGCGGGAGCTATTTTGGTCTGGCCGGTCACCCGGATGCTGCCGCAGGAAACCCGCTTCGCGCAAAAGGTTATCGCCGCGTCGCGCGGTCAGAGCCATTTTTATGACATCATGCATCCGCTCTATAGGCGACGATCGCTTACTCTGCTGGCCTGTGCGGCGCTCGACACGATGGCCGGGACGGCGGTCAACGGGTGGCTCTATTTCGAGGCGGTCTCGATTATCGGTCTTTCGCCGGGAAGTGCCAGCACGCTGGTGGTGGCCGGTATGGTGTTTGGTATGATCGGCTTCCCGATCGGTGCGTGGACTTCGGAACATCTTGGACGCGTGCCGACCGTCGCATGGTTTGGCGGTGCGGCGTGGCTCGGCGCGATCGCGTTCTACTGGGGTCCGGCTGGCGCGACAAGTTATCCGCTGCTTTTCCTGCTCGGATCGTATTGCTGGTTCAAGGTCGGGTCAGCGGTGATGACCGTCGGCGCCAACGCGGCGGCGACTGAACTGTTCCCGGCCGATATGCGCACCACGATGGTCGGATGGCAGACCATTACGGGGGCGTTCTTCTCGATGCTGACGCAGGTGGTAATCGCGGCGCTCATTAAGCCGCTCGGCGGACTCGAGAACGTGATCCGTTACTTCGCGCTGCTCGGCATTCCGAGCGCGATCCTGTTCGGTGCGTTTATCGACGAGACGCGGGGCCTCAAACTCGCCGTCGCCTCGAAAGAAGCATTGTGGGATCGCCTCCATGGCCTCCACGCGCACCCATCGGGTGATTCTCGCCTGAACGCATCAGGCGCGGCGCAACCGGACCCGACGCGATGACGACGAAAGCTCATAAAGCGCGAGTCCGGATGGTGTTGGCCGCGATGCTGGCGTTGTTAGTCTTTTGCGCGCTCACCGATCAAGGCGAGGCCGCGCGGCGCCGCAGCGTCCATCACCGCAAACCGACCCGAACGGCCACTCCAAGCGCGACACCGACGATCGCGATGCGTCCGCTGGTGCTGATAACCGGCGGCGTCGGCTCGCTGCGCGTGATGACGGCGACCAGTCCCTCGGTGCTGAGCACGGCGGAAGTTTATGATCCGGCAAAGGGCGTGTTCTTCCCTATCGATAACATGAAGTCCCGACGCGACCGGCAGTTCGCGGTTCGGCTCGCCGACGGACGCGTGCTGATCGGCGGCGGCGTCGATACGATCATGGTTCCATTGATGCTCTATCCGGGGCCGCCGATGCCTTCGACGCTAGCCTCGACGGAGATATTCGATCCGCTGACCGGAGTATTCGCCGCGGCGGCACGAATGATCGACGCACGCGACCAGCCGACGGCAACTCTGCTGACGAGCGGTAAGGTCCTGATCGCGGGCGGCGGAGTAGCCGTCACGGAACTCTATGACCCGGACGCGAAAAAGTTTGTTGCGGCTGGAGCGATGGAATCGG
>JAKAVX010000577.1 GCA_021827465.1 Deltaproteobacteria bacterium
CCATCACAACTACCTCTATTACGTCCTCGATCAGCCCGAGATCTCCGACGCCGAGTACGACAAGCTGCTGCGCCGTCTCGAGGAACTGGAGCGCGAGCACCCCGAGCTGATCACGGCCGACTCGCCCACCCAGCGCGTCGGCGCGGCGCCGAGCGAGAAGTTCGCCGTCGTGCGCCATCGCACGATGATGATGTCGCTTGCCAACGCGATGAATGCCGAAGAGATGGTCGAGTTCGACCGCCGCGTCAAGCGCTTCCTCAAGACCGAGGGTGATATCGAGTACGTGGCAGAGGTCAAGCTCGACGGCCTAAGCGTCGAGCTGGTTTTCGAAGACGGGATGCTCGCGGTCGCTTCCACGCGCGGCGACGGAATCAACGGCGAGGACGTGACCGCGAATATCCGCACAATCAGGAGCGTCCCGCTGCGCCTGATAAGGCCCAAGCACCTTCCAATCCCGAAGCTGCTCGAAGTGCGCGGCGAGGTGATCCTGCCCAAGCAGGCGTTCCTGAAACTCAACGAGGAGCGCGAGCGAAAGGGCGAGCCGCTGTTCGCCAACCCCCGCAACGCCGCTGCCGGCTCGCTCCGCCAGCTCGACCCCCACGTCACCGCCGCGCGCCCGCTCGACATTTTTCTTTACGCGCCCGGCATGATCGAAGGCGTCGGGTTCGAGTCCCAGTGGGAGTTTCTCAAGTCGCTCAAGGAATACGGGCTGCGCGTCAATCCGGAGTCGCGCGTATGCCGCAACGTTGACGAGGTCCTTGCCTATTGGAATCAGATGACCGAGCGGCGCCATGACCTCGACTACGACGCCGACGGCGTCGTCGCCAAGGTCAACTCCTACGCGATACAGGCGCAGCTTGGCGAGGTCTCGCGCTCTCCCAGGTGGGCTATCGCGTACAAGTTCAAGGCGCAGCAGGAAGAGACGCGGATCGAAAAAATCGAGGTGCAGGTCGGACGAATCGGATCGCTCACCCCAGTCGCGAAGCTGAAGCCCGTGCAACTCGCCGGCGTCACGATCTCAAGCGCTTCGCTGCACAACCTCGACGAAATCCGGCGCAAGGATATCCGCGAAGGCGACACCGTTATGCTCGAGCGCGCCGGCGACGTGATTCCGTACGTCGTCGAGGTGACGAGAAAAGCTCATCCGCGCGCGCGCGAGTTCCAGATGCCGAAGCGATGCCCCGAGTGTGGCGGCGCGATCGTCCACGAGGAGGGCGAGGTCGGCTACTTCTGCGTCAACGCCAATTGCCCGGCCCGGATGCGCGAATCGATACGCCATTTCGCCTCGAAGAACTGCATGAATATCGACGGGCTCGGCGACAAGCTGGTCGCGCAGCTCGTCGAAAGCGGGCTGGTCAAGGAACTCGACGATCTTTACAAGCTCAAGCTCGAACAGCTTGCGGAACTGGAGCGGATGGGCGAGAAGAGCGCGCGCAATATCGTCGACAATATCGACGGCTCGCGTAAAACCACGCTCGACCGCGTGATCAACGCGCTCGGTATCCGCCACGTCGGCGAACATACCGCGCGCCAGCTCGCGACGCGCTTCGAGACGCTCGGGGAACTCGCGCACACCGGCGAGGATGAGCTTCGCGCGATCCGCGACATCGGACCCGAAGTCGCGCACAGCATCCGCGAGTACTTCGACGAGCCGCGCAATCTGAAGGCGGTCGAGCGCCTTGCGCGCGAACTCAAAATCGAGCGCCCGCACGTTCGCGCGCGCGGTCCGCTGCGCGACAAGAGCGTGGTGCTGACCGGCACGCTCGAATCGATGACGCGCGAGGAGGCCGAGCGCAAAATAATCGAGTCGGGCGGCAGGGTCAGTTCCTCGGTGAGCCGCAAGACCGATTTCGTCGTGGCCGGGGCCGAGCCCGGCTCCAAGCTTCGCAAGGCCAGAGAACTCGGGGTCAGAACTCTCGAGGAAAAGGAATTCATCGAGATGCTCTCGGGAGGCGGACGATGACGGCTCGCGGAGCGGAACCTCGCGCCCGTGTTCACCTCGTCGTGAAGGGGCGCGTTCAGGGCGTCTTCTTCCGCCATTCGACGGTTGATGTGGCGCGCACGCTCGGGCTCGCGGGATGGGTGCGCAATTTGCCCAGCGGTGACGAGGTCGAGATAATGGCGGAGGGCAGGCGGCGCGATCTTGAAAGTCTCATCGCGTGGGCCCATATCGGACCGCGGGGCGCGCAAGTCGAAACCGTGGACGAGGAGTGGTCGGAGTGTAGAATGGAATTCAACGATTTTCAGGTGCGCTAGGAATTGTAAGGAGGCGGTGAGGCGTCGGGGACGCGCGGGCTTGCGATTAGGCGCACCCTGTGATGAAGTTAAAAGTCTGCGCAGGTTGCTTAAGCAAGTCGGCCTTTCAAGAATTTCACGGATTAGCTACACTTTTCTGTTGGTCATGGAATTGTTGTCGTCCGCTTGATGGAAACGGGCGATTGCGTTTTAGCTTCTATAGGTCAAGGGAGAAAAAACTGAGATGGCTGTACCACCTGAGGCAGCTTCACAAATCGCCCACTCGGCTGGCGACGCCCACAAGCCGCTTACGCCGCGCGAGCAGGTTGTAATTCGCTTCGCCGGAGACTCGGGCGACGGAATGCAGTTGGTGGGGACGCAATTTACTTCCGAGTCGGCGCTGGCGGGAAATGATATCGCCACGGTGCCCGACTTTCCGGCCGAAATACGAGCCCCTGCTGGAACCCTGGCCGGGGTTTCGAGCTTTCAGGTCAATATTTCCTCGAGCGAGATCTTCACCGCCGGCGACGAGCCCAACGTGCTGGTCGCGATGAACCCGGCGGCGCTCAAGGCGAATATCGGCGACCTGAGTCCCAACGCGGTCATAATCGCGGATCGGGAATCGTTTACCGACGCGAACCTCAAGCGTGCCGGCTACACTTCGAATCCGCTCTCCGACCATTCGCTGGACAAGTTCCAGCTCTTCGAGGTCGACGTCACCAAGCTGACGACGCTTGCCCTGCAGGGAACCGGCCTGACCAACCGCCAGGTGGTGCGATGCCGCAATATGTTCGTGCTGGGGCTGATCTCGTGGCTTTACCAGAGGCCGATCGAG
>JAKAVX010000578.1 GCA_021827465.1 Deltaproteobacteria bacterium
ACACGCGCCCGCTGATCGGGCTCGGGTTTGTCCTGATGGCGTCGGCGCTATGGGAGATGTCGCACTGGGACTTGCAGGTCAGCATGTGGATCGTGGTCTGGCCCAGCATCGTAATGGGCCTCGGGATGGGTCTGATTTTCCCGACGCTTTCGGCGACGACGCTGTCGTGCGTGAGCCGCGAGCGAATTGGATACGCGGCGAGCTTGTATAACCTGATGCGCAACACGGGGGCGGCGGTTGGCATCTCGTACATGACCACTGCGCTCGTCAATCACGAGCAGACGCATCAGTCGTACCTGGTCGAGCACTTTTCGGTCTTCGACGCGTGGAAGATGAGCGCTGCGGGAGCGCGGATGCCCGGGGCGGCGCCGCTACACTATCTGCCATCAATTATCACGGGGCAGAAGCAGGGGATCGGGATGATCTACGCGATGATCCAGGCGCAAGCCGCGATGCTTTCGTTTAACGATATTTACCGCGTGCTGATGTTCGTGATGATCCTGCTCGTGCCGAGTTTTATTTTACTGCGCCGTCCAGAGAGTGCGGGCGGTGGCCCGATGGCGCATTAGTCCTTGCTCTCATCGAACGCGCGCTCGAAGGCGGCCAGAGCCTGCGGATCGAACAGCACGAACTCGATCCGTTCGAGGCTGGATGGATGGGCAAGATGCTCGCGCACCTCGTCGAGCATGACGCGGGCGCATCGATCGATCGGAAACCCGGCAATTCCGGTACCGAGCGCCGGGAACGCGATCGACTTCAAGCCTTTTTCGTTGGCGCGCTTGAGCGAGTTGCGCGTCGCCGCGCGCAGGTTGGACTCGGTGGTGCGGCCGCCCAGGCGCATGCTCGCAGCGTGGATAACAAATTTCGCGGGCAGGCGGCCCGCGCCGGTGATCGCGGCTTCGCCGAGCGCGATCGGGCCAAGCTGGTCGCATTCGCGCTGAATCGTGGGACCGCCCTTGATTCGGATTGCGCCGGCGACGCCGCCGCCGAGCAGCAGATCGTTGTTGGCGGCGTTCACGATCGCGTCGGTGCGGGCTTCGGTCAGATCGCCAATCGTCAATTTCACCTTCGATCGCCATCCGGGGTTCATCGCGAGCCTCCATTCCGATGCGCCGCGAACGCGCACCAGTTCTGCTATTATCCGGCTATTCGCAATGAACCAAAGGCGCGCGGCGGTGAATCGGATGAGGCTGGCGAGGGTGGGGCAGGCTGCGATCGCGATGGCGGTATGCGCGATTGCGGCCGGCGCGTGCGCGCGACGGGGGCCGGAGCACGCGCCCGGGACAGTTCAGATTGATATCGAAAGCTCGCCAACCTCGACTGATCCGCGATTCGCGACCGATGCGATTTCTTCACGAATCAACGAGTTGGTATTCGATTCGCTGGTGAGAATTTCCGGCGACGGAGAGTTCACCGGGGATCTTGCCGAGCGAATCGAACGGCCCGACCCGACCACGATCGTTTTTCACTTGAAGCACGCAGTCCAGTTCAGCAACGGGCGCGAACTCACCTCGCGCGACGTGCAATTTACCTACGATTCGATACTTGCGCCGGGCTCGATGTCCGCCAAGCGCGCCGGAATGATCGAGTTGGCGGCGGTTGCCGCTCCCGACGATTACACGGTGGTGATGACGACGCGGCATCCGTACGCGCCGGCGCTCGAACTGGGGCTGCAAGGAGTTGTGCCCGTGGGAACGCCGTTACCGGCGGAGAGCATCGAGGCCGCGCCGCCGGGCACGGGACCGTTCGCGATGCGCTCGTACCGCCGGGATGAATCGGTGACGCTGGTGCGCAATCCTTACCGCACGACGCCTTTCGATGGTGCGCGCGAAATTCTATTCAAAGTAGTGCCTGACCCGACGGTGCGAGCGCTCGAGCTGGCGGAAGGGATTTGCAATTTATCCGAGAATAATCTCGAGGCAACGGTTTTGCCGTGGCTTGAGCGCCATCGCGCGCTCGCCGTGAGCAACACGCCCGGGACGACGTACAGATACCTGGCGTTTAACTTCCACGATTCGCGGCTGCGCGATTTGCGGGTGCGGCGCGCGATCGCGTACTCGATCGATCGCGCCGCGATAGTCAATTCGATGCTTAGGGGAACCGCGCGGCTCGCGACCGGGATGCTTGCGCCCGAGAACTGGGCGTACGACGGCGCGGTTATGAGCTACGGCTACGATCCGGCTAAGGCACGGCGCCTGCTCGACGAAGCTGGTTACCGCGCCGGGCGGGACGGAATGCGTGCGCTGCGTTTCGAGTTCAAGACGACGCCGGAGGGAGCGCGGCTCGCAGAGGTATTTCAGGCGATGCTCAAGCGGGTGGGTATCAGGCTGGAGGTGCGGACGCTGGAGTGGGCGACATACTACGGCGATATCCAGCGCGGGAACTTCGAGTTGACTTCACTGCAGTGGGTGGGAATCGAAGACCCGAATTACTATTACATGGTCTTCGACACCGCGATGGCGCCTCCGCGCGGCTCGACTAATCGCGGCTACTACTCGAATCCTGATATGGACGCTCTCGTGGAAGCCGGGCAACGGACGCTTGATCCCGTAGCGCGCAAAGAGATTTACGCGCGCGTACAAAAACTGGCCGCACTGGATCTTCCGTATGTTTCGTTGTGGTGGGTCAACACCGTCGCCGTGCTCGACCGCGATCTGCGCGGCTTCGAGCCTTATCCGAACGGGAGTCTGCGCTCGCTTGCGGAGGTGACGCTCGCGGCGCCCGGCGGTGCGGAGCCGGCGCAGTGATCCGCTACCTGATCAGGAGGGTTTTTGCACTTGTGCCAGTGGCGCTTGGCGTCGCGACGCTGACGTTCGCGCTGATTCATCTGGTGCCGGGCGATCCGGTAGTCGCGATGCTCGGCGATACGGCGGCGCCGGCGGATCTGGCCGGGATGCGGCATCAACTCGGGCTGGATCGGCCGGTCCTCGCGCAATACGCCTCGTTTCTTGCAGGGCTCGCGCGCGGCGACCTGGGCGAATCGATCTCATATCGTCAGCCGGTCGCGCGGTTGATAGCCGAGCGCTATCCGGCGACGCTCGAGCTTGCGGCGGCGGGGCT
>JAKAVX010000579.1 GCA_021827465.1 Deltaproteobacteria bacterium
CACCGCTCGGCCTTCCCATCGATCTCGTCTTCGTACCCATCGCGCAGATACCTCCGTCGGTAAACTGCGCGTCCATCTATCAGGATGGCCACCTGCTATCCAGGCAGTACCCGGTGGGACGCTTTCCTTCTTCGTCAATTGTACGCGGACCCAACGGCACATATACCTGCAGGCGCGATGTCCCAGTTCGCCCACAAAGATGTCATTGCGGAAATAACGCGCTGTAAAGCAGAAGGCTTGATTGACGCGGCACTGTTGCAGGGCGGAAATTCAGTGCTCGATGCGGTGGCACTGCGGCTCAAGTCGCGCGGTATTGAGTGGTTGCGACTCAATGGCTTCTAGGTCACGAATGTCAATTTCTAAGGATTTGGCTGACGCCAACATGTATGCCGTCAGGACATTAAAAATTTGTTCTTGAACGAATTTACCTGTCCTAGGGCTCTCGATTTGAGTGTGGGTACGCGTACTTAAAACAACTGATGATCTCCTATGTATATGGCCTTTCTTATTGTACCGTCCCACGGGAGAGATTGCTGCCGCGCACCGCCGGCTCCTCTTTCGACTAGAATGTTTGCTTGGATCAGCCAATAAGCAACCGTAGGACTATAGGTCATGAAGAAGAAAAACGCTCGTGGCATTAAAGCACCGCATGGGGAGAAAATGATTGAGATCAAAGTCCGGTTTTGGACAAACAACGTTACGCCCCATGGAGGTATTCTTCCTAAGCATGCCCATGCAAAGGGTGTTGTGCGGATCGAACGTAACGATGCGCATGGCATACGTCCCGGTACGCCGAGGCCGTTCAATTCACTTGCCGAAATTCCAGCCGCCATCGAGCGGACACTGATTGAATATGGGATTGTTCTCCACCAAAGCCCGAAGATGCGGAAGTACCTCGCGGACTAAAGTCGGCTTCTAGGTGTTTCAGTGTCTCGTGCCCGACTTGATCAGCAAAATCGTATCGAATGCGAGTCTGCCGGAGCAGAGATGAAGGAGGCGCTCGCGCAGAGTGCCTCAGCATTCTCGGGAACGCCCGCGCGCGACTGCTACTCAGGCAATCGGCCTCTACAGGAAGAATCGAAATTAAAGGCTAAGTTTTAGATCACGCTATGGGATCGGTAATGATTGCCGAATACGGCAAGCACGGATCAAGCGTAATCGGCATGCAGTGCTTGCCGGTGAGCCGGCAAGGTTTGTGACGATGACGTATTGATTCATAGAATGAATGCTGGCAGCCAAGTGGAAGTGATTAAGGTGGGCGCACGACGCGGTGAACACATGAGACTCGAAGAGCGCATGCTGCGCGCGATAAAGCAGCGGACTGATACGGTGATCCTGCGCCGAGAGCTCGCGGAGCTTGGCAGCGCTTCGCAGGTCACGGAGGCGTTGAACGCTCTTCAGGCGCGGGGTGTAATTGTCCGCATCGGCACCGGTGTGTACGCAAAGACACGACGGAGTTCGGCCACGGGCGCAATCATCCCCGCGGGAAATCTCGAAACTCTGGGAATTGAAGCTTTGCGCAAACTGGGCGTGCCCGTGGCATTGGGGAAGGCTGCCGCAGCGTATAAGGCGGGCGCCACCACGCAGATTCCTGGCGCCTTTGTAGTCAACACCGGTCGTCGACGTATCAGCCGAAAGATCTGGGTCGGCGGTCGTGCTCTGAAGTATGAGAACGATTACGGGTGAGCGGCGGCAACGGGTTGTGGCGCAGCGGGAACCATTTCTTTGTCATTCACGGCATTCGAGAGATAGTTAATCCAGTAAGCCGTTTGAGCGTAAGCGGAACTAATCTTTTGGAAGATCCTGCCGACGCGCCGATTCGGGAGATGGAGGCACTTTCTGTCGTCTTTCGAGGAGCTCTATCCATGAGTGTATATCGTCGGCACGATAGACCTTGCCCCCCGGGCGATCTCGATCCGTGCGGCCAGAGCTTTCTTTACAAAGGCCTCTGTTGGAGCGTTTCGCGTACTGCGCAAGCATCAGGATCGTTGAGTCTTGGCGTACGGTCGTTTTAGGTGATGATTTCGGCTGTATTCGTCGTTTTTCAAATGGCAAATTCAGCTGTTTCGACATCAACCACGTGCCAGCTGTGATGGTGATTGTCCCAGCCGGCCTATTGCTGGAATCGCTTTGCTGAGTTGCTGAGGAAAGCGGTATCGTAGAGCGGGCAGCCCTCAGGGCTGCGCGTCGATATATGGATCTGTTCATGGCTTAATCCCGCCACTCAGATTCGTGGTGGAAGAGACTTTCGAGGCGGCAGTGCCACGGTTTGCGGGCTGCCGAGACAGAGGACTAACGCGGCGATATTTCCCTTGGAGGACGTCCTCTTGCCACTGTTTATACGCTTCTGGTCGCCAGAAGTTGCGGCCGTTCAGGTTTCCGTCTGGCCGCGGGAATCTGTTCTGCGCGATCCACTTGCGTAGTCCGCGATCGGTAATTTGTTGTTCTTGAAGGATTTGTTTCGCAAATACAAACATGATGCTCTCCAGCTGGCCGGGTATATGCCGGGCCTTCTGGTCTGTATGGAGAGCGTGTTTATATTTCTGCGTACGCGGGGCGCTTTCCTGCGACAATTTCTCGCAATTGAGTTGCCCATCGGATGAGTGCGTCGCGCTTTTCGGGAAGGTACTTGTTTCTGTCGTAGATGCCGCCCGTGCTTGAATCGCTATGATTGAGGACCTTATCGATCACAGGGTTCCGCGGTATGCCAAGCTTTGACAGGTGCGTCGAGGCGGTCCTTCGGAGGTCGTGCGGTTTAAACGGTTCGAGACCAAAGAGCTTCTCTCCCTCGACGAGATCGGAGAGGACGTGGCTCAGGGTTTTCTCGTGGATGGGTTTGTGGGGGTGCTGTTTGGACCGGGAATTTGGCAGCAGGCAGGGCCGGGGACCTGCGAGAGTGATGAGCTCCTGAATAATTTCAACGGCGAGGTCGGAGAGCGGCACGAGGTGTACGTGGGTGCTCCCCCTGGGCTCGGTCTTGATGTGCTCGGGGGGTATGGTCCAGATACGGCGCGCGAGAGCGATCTCCGCGATGCGCGCCTGTCGCAGCTCACCG
>JAKAVX010000580.1 GCA_021827465.1 Deltaproteobacteria bacterium
GCGCCGCTGAAAGCGCCCCGTCGATAGCCGAACAACTCGCTTTCGATGAGCTCGCGCGGAAGTGCGGCACAGTTGAGCGCCACAAATGGCCCGCGATGCACTGGAGCACACTCATGGACCGCCCGCGCGATCAGTTCTTTTCCAGTCCCGCTCTCCCCGACAACCAGCACGGTGCTGCGCACGCTGGCAACAGCCTCGATCCGCTCGTAAAGCGCGTGCATCACCGGGCTTGCGCCGACAATTCCGTGGAATTGAGTGCGTGCCTCGCGCGGCAGCTGCGCAGCCTGGCGCTCGAGCTCTTCAACCCGAGCAGCCGCAACCGCGCTGCTCGACTTGAAATAACTTTCGGCAAGAACTGCGGTACGGCAATGGCTTATCTTGTCGAACAACCGGTAACTCGCCGGATCGGCCGGCTGCGGAAACGCAGCGATAGCGGCTTCTTCGAAGAGATGCATCGAAGCGACGACCTCGGTGAACGGCACATGACGTTCGGCCAGCCGCTCACCGACGGTACGAAGGGCGGTGACAAAATCGGCAAAAGACTCGCTCTTGAGCGTTGTGAGCGTGGCATCGAGATCGGCGCCATGAATATCGAAAAACTCGACCCGCGACAGCGCCCGGCAGTCGCCGAAGTGCAGGCCGTACAATTCCCACCACTGAGCGAGCACCGCCTCACGTTTAGCGGCGACCGCTTCCAGCAGCGGCTTGAGAAGTTCGAGTTCGTGCTCCCAGAGCAGGCCGAAGTAAATCGGTTCCACAGTGCTCCACATCTAGCAAGAGAGGCTGACCGAAAACCAGAAAACGCGCGACTCTTGCCCTGTCTAATCGTAGCAAAGCTCTTCGGACAACGGACGCGAAGGCAACATCTGCGAAAAATACGGGCGTCCGTCAAGCTCGATCAAAGTGCAACCCCTGACGTGAGGGCTGCCGTCCGTCCGGCCTTCGGAAGCCATGGAATCGCTCCGGGGAGGCATGTTGTCAAGCCCCCGGGCCTATTTCAAGGCGAGTCGACGCCCACAGAACTCATGGCGTAGGCGCCTGAGACTGGGCGGGCCAGCGTCTTGATCCATGCTTCGCCCATTGGCACAGCGACACACTTACCGACTCAAACCAGGCATCTGTCGTGGCGTCCGCTCAGCGGCTGCCAAGTAATGGCAAAAGCATCAAGTAATTAAACGCCGGATCTGTACGTCTGAAGCTGCATCACGACTATCCAGTTTTAGGAAGGCAACCGGTTTCATCCCACGACGCCAAAACGGCTTAAAGGAGACCCGTCGGACCGGGCAGCGTGGTTCCAATTTACACAGGTGTGTCTGTTACCACCATACACACACTCTGATAGCCGACGCGAAAAAGAACTTAGGCGAGCCATCTGAACAAATCCAGGTCCGCCCCAGTAGGCAGTGAGATTGCAAACGGAGGTGCGCCGCCTGACACGAACACATAGTCTGCCACCAACCTAAAGATTTGAGAACAATATTCAAAGCTAAACATCGTGTCGGTACAGCATCCGGATGCAACCGGGATGGCACGCCTTGTGCTCCATAATTGATAGATAGATTAGATCCCGATGGGCGTAAGCTCAAAGGAGGCGGGGCCGATGGCAGACACATCGACTGAAAAGGCGGTCGTGTTGAACTCGTTAGTTGCCGCTTTGTTTGGAGGGATCATAGTTGCGGCAAGCTTCGCGGCGTTGGTTCAGCCTGCGGCTGGTCTTCATGGCGGTTTCCAGGAATTTCGCTACATACTGACTGTGGCGGCAGCGCTGTACATCGCCTTTGTCGCTATGAACGTGGTCGGGGAATGGATCTTGGGACTGGGTAAGCGGGACGGGGCGATATTTGCGCCGGTCTCGGTATTCGTTCCGACATTCTACGTCTTTGGGATCGTCGCGGCGATTTTGTTCAGTTCGACGCCCGGTGCGGGGATTGCCTGGTGGAAGCTGATGATTATGGGACTGCTGGGAGCCGCTGCCATGTTCGCCTCACCGCTTTTCCGTGAACCGATACTGGCCAGCGATATCAGGCACGCGTGGCGCGGTATCATCGGTAAGCCGGTCAAAGTCACGTGCCCGGAGACAAACGCCACGGTTACCATCATGTACGACGCGCGTATCGGATGGATTCAGCGCTGCTCGCGCTGGCCCAAATGCTATGCGTGCGCACGCAACTGCATAGCCAGCTCACCCGCAGCGGGCGCGCCCTCTGGGTCTCGGGCAGCATAAAGGGTAAAAGCGAGCGCTCGGCTGAATCAGCGCACGCGGTGGGCTTTAGCATGCTCACCGGCGATATCGGTCCATCGCCGCGATCGAAATCACACTGTATTATCAATCTCAGACGGAGAGCGGACAGTTCATTCGGGATTATCTTGACCAAGAACTTGTGTTGCCACGCGAAATCCAGCGTACGACGATACCTATAGAGATGAATGATGAATATAGTGCGTGAATGGCTCGAGGATCTGCGCGCCACGTTGTCCGACGAACTACTGGTTATCGATGCGCGTGTAGGTGTTTTCTACACGGCCGTCCAGGTGTCAGCCGGCGATGCCGGAGTTGCTTTCACGCCTCGTGACCTCAGCGACACGGTCTGTTGCCCCAAGACGGCCGCCGGTGCTCCTCCAGCCGGCCAGTTAATCGGGCGGAAGGCTTGGGAACTGGCCGAATGGGCGCTTGCGCCGAGTCCGCTTCGCCGTGCGCTCGGTGTTGCGACACTCAACGCGCTTTCGGCCGTGGCTCTGAATCGTCACGGGCTAGTCCAGGGAGAGATGCGCGTGGGCCTGGATGCGCTGGACGCCTGTGAAATTGTCGCAAGCGACCGGGTAGTCATGGTTGGCGCACTCGTTCCGTTCATCAAAACCGTAAAGCAGATTGGTTCGCAAATGCGGATCATCGATAAGCACGCGAATGCGCTCAAACCCGAAGAGCAGCGGCTTTGGGTGCCGCCCGAGCGTGCCGCCGAAACGCTACGTTCAGCCGATGTCGCAATCATAACCGGGTCGGCACTCGTCGAAGGCGGAATCGACGAACTTCTAGAATGCGCGAACAAAGCCCG
>JAKAVX010000581.1 GCA_021827465.1 Deltaproteobacteria bacterium
CGGAATCGCGCGCGCTTCCGAGATCGGCGAGCGCGAGGTTGCATCCGGCCTCCGCCAGCTTGAGAGCGATTGCGCGCCCGATTCCGCGGGCAGCGCCGGTCACGATCGCGTTCTTTGCGCGCAGTTCCATCGCGAGCCTCCCGAGTTCCGCTTCTAGCACGGGCGCGGGCTTTGGCAAAAAGAGACGCGCCGTGCGCGTTCGTCGATTGGCGGGCGACGATGCGGCACGGCGCGGATGATTCGATACGGCGCGCGCGGTCGCGGCCTATTCGAAGGCGTTCTCGCCGGTGATATCGCGTCCCAGGATCAGAGTCTGCACGTCAAAAGTTCCCTCGTAGGTGTTGACCGTCTCGAGGTTCAGCATGTGGCGGATGACCGGGTACTCGTTGACGATCCCGTTTGCGCCGAGCATGTCGCGCGCGGTGCGGGCCGCTTCCAGAGCCATCGCGACGTTGTTGCGCTTGGCGAACGAGACATGCTCGGGACGCGCGCGGCCGGCGTCCTTGAGCTGCGCGAGGCGAAGGCAGACCATCTGCGCCTTGGTGATCTCGGTCATCATTTTGACCAGCTTGCTCTGGACGAGCTGATAACCGGCGAGCACGCGGCTGAACTGGCGGCGCGACTTGGTGTAATCGAGCGCGCAGTTGTAGCAGGTTCGCGCCGCGCCGATCGCGCCCCACGCGATTCCGTAGCGCGCCTGGGTCAGGCAACTGAGCGGTCCTCTGAGTCCGCGCGCTTCGGGCAGGCGGACGGAATCGGGCACTCGCACGTCTTCCAGGATTAGTTCGGAAGTGACCGATGCTCTCATCGAGAACTTGCCGTGGATATCGCGGGTGCTGAATCCGGGAGTGCCTTTCTCGACGAGGAAGCCGGCGATTTTATCGTCGGTGCGGGCCCATACGATCGCAACTCCGGCCAGCGAGCCGTTGGTGATCCATCGCTTGGTGCCGTTGAGCACCCATCCGTCGCCGTCGCGGCGCGCGCGGGTTTCCATCCCGCCCGGATCCGAGCCGTGGTCGGGTTCGGTCAGACCGAAGCATCCTATCAGCTTTCCCTTCGCCATCTCGGGCAAGTAGCGATTCTTCTGTTCTTCGGAGCCGAAAGCATAAATGGCGTACATCGAGAGCGCGCTCTGGACCGACGCGAACGAGCGCAGCCCCGAGTCGCCGGCCTCGAGTTCCTGCATGATCAGGCCGTAGGCCACGTTGTTCATCCCGGCGCATCCGTAGCCCTTCAGGTTCGCTCCGAACATCCCAAGCTCAGCCATCCGTGGAACGAGGTCGAGCGGAAAGGTTTCGTCCGCAAAATGGCGTTCGACAACCGGAAGGACTTCGCGCTGGACAAACTGCCGGACGGTATCGCGCGTCATCCGCTCTTCGGGCGTGAGAAGTTCATCAAGATTAAAAAAATCGACGTTTCTCAGTACGTCAGCCATATTATGCTCCGTTGTGAGGCCGATTTATTAGCCTAACGACTGACCAATTGAGCTATGAGCGCTCCAGGCTTCGCGCGATATTGGCGTTGATCCGCATGCCAGCCGCTGTTAAAGAGCTTGCTGCAAGCTGAGTCAGGGGGGTTAATCCCGTCACTGGTTGCGCGATAAACAAGCATCAATTACGCTTATACGTGGGCGTATCGTTATGCATATAGAGACACTAAAGGTCTTCTGCGACATAATCGAGAGCGGAAGCTTTTCTTATGCCGCTTCGCAGAATTTCGTTACTCAATCGGCGGTCAGCCAGCAGGTTCGAAGCCTCGAGGAAAAATATGACTGCCGATTGATAGAACGGGGCCGAGCCGGAGTCAAACCTACCGCGGCGGGGCAGATTCTGTACTCATCGAGCAAGGAAATCGTGCGCAAGTTCATGGAGCTGGAGAACCGGCTTCGCGAACTCGGCTCGGTTATCGCCGGGTCGATACGGGTCGGCACGGTTTACAGCGTCGGACTGCACGAGCTTCCGCCCTACCTGACCGAGTTCCTGCGCACCTATCCGTCGGTGAACGTGCACCTGGAATATCAGCGCGCGAACAAGGTCTACGAGGACCTGGTCGAGGGCAAGATCGATCTCGGCGTGGTCGCCTATCCGGCCAAGCGCAGCCAGATCGTGACGATTCCGTTCCGCCACGACGAGCTGGTGCTGATCGTTCCGCCCGACAACGCGCTCGCCAAGCACAATCGCATCAGCGTAAACCAGCTGAACGGCCAGAGCTTCGTCGGCTACGAACGCGACATCTCCACGCGCAAGGCCTGCGACCGCATCCTGCGAGACCACGGCGTCAGGCCGCATTACACGATGGAGTTCGACAATATCGAGACCATCAAGCGCGCAGTCGAAATCGGGCTCGGATGCGCGATCGTGCCGAAGCTCACGGTGGAGAACGAGACCGCGCGCGGCTCGCTCAAGACGATCGAGCTCCAGGAAGGGCCGTTTACGCGCCCGCTTGCGATCGTTCACAAGCGCGGACGCGAGCTGTCCCCGGCGTCGCGCAAGTTCGTCGAAGTGCTGACTGCAAGCGGCCAGTCGCCCGCGCCCACGCGTGGCAGCCGGCAGGAACGCGCAAGCGGCGGCGAGGGCAAGGGCCCGGGCGAGAGCAGCCGTCTCGAACACGCTGAGAAGACCGCCTAGGCGGCGAGCGAAAAACGAAATTCAAACGACGGCCGAGGCTCGCCTCGGCCGTTTTTTTTGTGTCTCCGCGATTGGCTTGCTCGGCGCAAAAGGGCCGCGCAACCTTACCCCTCGGGGAAGCAGGACAAGCGAAATAGGCGCTCTTTAGCCGGGCATCTTCGCGAATCCCGGGATATCCTTGGAAATCGGCGCCCACGGCGGCGCGCTCGCCACGAAGACGTTGAGCGTCGGCTTGTAGATGCTCGGATCGTCGAGGCTCGAGGCTTTGATCGCAATCACGTCGGGCATCCCGGAGAGCAGCGAGAACATCGGCGAGCCGCAGTTCGTGCAGAAGCCGCGGCTCACTTCGTTTCCGCTGTCGGCCTTGACCGTGTAGTACTTCGGCTCGCCCTTGATAATGCGAACGCCCTGTTTCG
>JAKAVX010000582.1 GCA_021827465.1 Deltaproteobacteria bacterium
GCTTGATTTCGCTCCCCGTGCCGCCGTTTCCACTGAAGGTGTCGCTGCCATCGCAAAATCTCCCTGGAAAAGTTGATATTCGCCCTGCCGGGCCGTTTCGCGGCTGGAATCAGCACGGCCCCTTTGGCACGGCTCGAAAGTACCCGCCCTGTTTCTTGCGGATGTTAGTCCAAGACGGGGCCGGAGCGCAAAAGAAGCCTTCCGGCGCTCAACGATGCCGTCTCGTCGAGGCGAGCGATTATCCGGCTTCGCCGCCGATTTTGCGCCCATCGCCCCGCGCCGTTATCCTGTCCCGCGACGTGCCGGTCAAGAATACACCGCTGATAGCGCAGTACCTGAGCGTCAAGCAGAAGGTTCCCGACGCGATCCTGTTCTTCCGCCTCGGCGACTTCTACGAGATGTTCTTCGAGGACGCCGAGATCGGCGCGCGCGTCCTGGATATCCAGCTAACCTCGCGCTCGAAGGACGGCGTTCCGCTGTGCGGCGTTCCGTATCATTCGGTCGAACCGTATATCGCCAAGCTGGTGAAGGCCGGGTACCGGGTCGCAATCTGCGAGCAGTCCGCGGGCGACGGCGCGCCGTCGGGACGCGGCGCCCTGATGCCGCGGCGGATCGTCCGCGTGATCACGCCCGGCACGGTCGGCGAGGAGATGGTGCTGACCGCGGCCGAAAAGAGCTTCCTGCTCGCGGCCACACCTTCGGAAAACGGCTTCGGACTGGCCGCGCTCGACGTCTCGACCGGCGAGTTCCTCACCACCGAAACCGCCACCGCATCGAGCCTTCACGAAGAGGCCTCACGGCTTTCACCGCGCGAGATCATCGTTCCGCGCGGCAACCAGCAACTGAAGCACGCGCTCGCCGACCTCGGATGCGCGCTGACCGAAATCGACGAGAGCCGCTTTGATTCAGCCGCCTCGCGCGAAGCGCTCGCGCGCCGTTTCGACGAGCCGCCGATGCCCCGGCCGGATGGCGTCGCTGCGGCGGCGGGCGCGGCGATCGCCTACGTCGAGGAAACCTTCGGCCGCGATCTTGCCCATCTCTCCCCGCCGAAATTTTACCGCGCGGCCGAGTACCTGACGGTCGACGACGTTACTCGCCGACACCTCGAACTCGTCTCATCCTCGGACGGAACCCGCGCCGGTTCGCTGCTCTCGATACTCGATGAAACGCTCACCGCGGTTGGTGCGCGCACGCTTTCCAACTGGATCGTCTATCCGCTGCTCGGGCTGGAGGCGATCCGCGATCGTCACGACGCGGTCGAGGAGCTGTTCGATTCCGACCTCGGCGGAACGATCGCCGACGCGCTCAGGCGAATCGGCGACCTGGAGCGCCTGGCAGGACGAATCGGAAGCCTGCGCGCCTCGCCGCGCGATTGTCTGAGACTCGCCGACGCGCTTGAAGCGGTCGAGGCGCTCGGCGCCGCGCTCCGCATTTTCAGGAGCGCGATTGTCGCCGATATCGCTGGGCGCCTTCATCCCGAGCCGGAACTCTCGCGCCGTATCAACGAGACGCTCAGCGAGGACGCGCCGATTAGCGCGCGCGACGGCAACCTCATCCGGCCCGGCTTCAGCGCCGAGGTCGACGAGCTGCGCTCGCTCGCCTCGGGAGCGCGCGAGGTAATCGCGCGGCTGGAGGCCTCCGAGCGCGAGCGCACCGCGATTCCTTCGCTCAAGGTCCGCTACAACCAGGTCTTCGGCTACTATATCGAGGTCACCAAGACACATCTCGAACGGGTCCCCGCCGATTACGAGCGCAAGCAGACGCTGGTCGGAGCCGAGCGCTTCACGACGCCCGGGCTCAAGGAACTCGAGCGGAAGATTCTGAGCGCCGAATCAGGACTTCGCGAATTGGAACTTCAGATCTTCGCCAAGCTCCAGCGCGATCTTCAGGCGAAGAGCGCTTCAATCCTCGATACGGCTCGCGCGGTCGGCGAGTTCGACTCACTCCGATCGCTTGCGGGCGTGGCGCGCCGGCGCGGTTACGTAAGGCCCGTCCTCGACAGCGGGCTTCGCCTCCTGGTGCGCGACGGACGCCATCCGGTGCTCGAAGCCGGGATGAAGAGCGGGGAATTCGTTCCCAACGATCTCGACGTCGATCCCGACTCGCGCCAACTTCTGCTGATCACC
The DNA here is from genome assembly GCA_021827465.1 of Deltaproteobacteria bacterium. Next base: position 2,127 of record JAKAVX010000582.1, read on the forward strand.
GGCCCCAACATGGCGGGCAAATCCACCTATCTTCGGCAGGTCGCGCTTATCGCGATCATGGCCCAGATGGGAAGCTTCGTTCCGGCGACTGAAGCGCGCCTCGGGCTCACCGATCGCGTGCTGACCCGAATCGGCGCGCGCGACGAGCTTCGGCGCGGCGAATCGACCTTCATGGTCGAGATGCGCGAGACGGCGCGCCTGCTGCAGGGCTTGAGCGAGCGCAGCCTGCTTCTACTCGACGAAGTGGGACGCGGCACCAGCACTTTCGACGGGCTCGCGATCGCATGGGCGGTCGCCGAACATCTGCACGACTCGACCCGCGCGAAAGTCCTGTTCGCGACCCATTTTCACGAGCTCACCGACCTTGCGCGAGAGAAAACGAGGGTCAAGAATCTCAGTATGGCGGTGCGGGAGTGGGGTGATGAGGTGCTGTTCCTGAGAAGGGTTGTCGAACAGCCCGCCTCGCGAAGTTACGGTATCGAAGTGGCCCGGCTGGCGGGTCTTCCCCAGGGCATAATCGGACGCGCCCGGCAGATTCTCGCAAATCTTGAAAAGGGCGAACTCGATGAAGGCGGCAAGCCGCGGCTTGCTCACGGCGGCGCCAGCGCAGACAAGGCCGCGCAACTGGGACTTTTCACGCCGCCTGCGCGAAACCGCGTGATCGAGGAACTCAAGTCGCTCGAAGTCGAGCGGATGACGCCGCTCGAAGCCCTGAACGCCCTTGCCGCGATAGTCGCGAAGCTTCGAGGCGGCGATACCTGAACCAAGCCGGATGGACGTGGCGGCGGTGGCGAGTTGCGCAGCGGCAAGACGGGGAATGACGGCGGCGATAATTTTCGCCGCGATCGCCCTGCCCTCGCTTGCGCGCGCCGCGCTTCCCGCGACGATCGTTTACGGCTCGCTCGTACATC
>JAKAVX010000583.1 GCA_021827465.1 Deltaproteobacteria bacterium
GACCGCATGGTCGAGATGCGCTACGGGGTGCGCGGGCTTGCGCATACCGCGGGGCGCCGGCGAGCTCCGAGAAGCATCCTCGGGTTTTTTGGGTTGCACGCGCTCGCGCGCGGAGATCGGCGCGGCGCACGGCGCGCATTTGCCGCTGCGCTGCACATCGATCCGTGGCGAGCGAAAAATTATCTTCGCTGGCTAAGAACATTCCTGCCCGACGCGCTCGTGCGGATAGGGTCTGGCGCAGGCTCTCGAAAATCCGGCCGACCGTAGATGCTTGGCAGGCCTTCCCGGAGTTGTTAGCTTCGCGCCACATGAAAATCGTTTTCGAGCGTCTGGGCTGACATGAGTCCGTCTGAAATGCGCCGGATGCCCGATTTTATCGGCGTGGGACCTCCGCGCACCGCGACCACGTGGCTATATGAAGTTCTGCATGGGCACGTAGGATTTTCCGACTTTCGCAAGGAGACGGATTTCTTTACGCGCTTTTACGACCGCGGGCTGGACTGGTACCTGCAGTACTTCGCTGCGTGTCCGCGCGATTTGCCAATGGGCGAGATGTCGCCGTTATATTTCGCGTCGGACGACGCGCGTGCGCGGATTCGTGAGGTAATCCCGCGATGCAGGATAATCTGCTCGTTTCGCGATCCGGTCGATCGCGCATGGTCGCATTGGCGGCTGCTTGCGCGCAGCTTGCGCACCCGGGTCGAGTTCGATCATGCCTTTGAGCGCTTGCGCGATGTTCGGGAATCAAGCCGGTACGGACATTACACGGCCAAGTGGATCGAAGCCTTCGGGCGGGAAAATGTTTTGCTGCTGTTCTATGAAGACCTCGAAAACGATCCGCAGACATTCGTCGATTCGGTATGCGACTTCATCGGTGCTCCACGCTTTGTCCTGAAGGATTCTCCGGTAGCGCAAAAACGGGTTCATTCGGTCCCGTCGCGCGCGCTGCATCCGATGCTGGCGCGCAACGTTCGTAACGCGATCGGATGGCTCAATGACCGCCGGATGCACCGCGCCGCGAGAATTATCAGAAAGAGCCCGTTATGCCGTTATTCGTTCGAGGGAGGAGAAACCTTTGCGCGCCCCTCGCGCGAAGTTGCGGCGGCGATCCGCGACTCTCTCAAGGGAGAGATCGAACATCTCGAGCAGATCAGTCAACGCGATCTGTCGGGGTGGAAAACGGGTAGCGCGCAAAGCCACAAGAGTGACGCCGGTTGAAATTCTCAGCCTGGCATCCGCGCGCCCGGTACGGATCCAAAGTTAGGCCGGACCAGGAGCTTTGCGCAGATTCCTGTACGCGCGACCCTCGCCAAGCCCGTAGCGATTGAGCATCCGATAAACCGTGTAACGTGAGACGCCCAGCAATTCCGCGGCGCGATGACAATTGCCTCCGGCAGCTTCGAGGGCGCGCAATAGCGCGATCTTTGAGGCCTCACGAATCACTGCGTCGAGCGCGTATGGCCAGGCCTGTTTGTCGTTATGCTCAGGCGTCACGGCTGGCTGAGTTGCGTCGAGCGCGTCGGCCGCTATCGAGATCGAGGAGGCTTTCGCTGAAGCGGACGGTGGCGTCGTTCCGTACACGTGATCGGGCAAATCTTCGGCGATCAGGCTGTTGGTTTCGGCAAGGATGACCGCGCTTTCTATAGCGTGAGCCAGCTCACGCACGTTGCCAGGCCATCCGTACGCTAGTAGCGCGTCAAGCGCGCGCCGTTCGACATGAGTGATCGATTTGCCGAAGAGGTGATTGTAGTGCTCAACAAAGTGCGCGACGAAGGCGGGAATTGCCTCACGCCTTTCGCGCAGTGGCGGCAGGAAAATGGCCGCTGTGTTGAGCCGATAGAATAGATCGTCCCGAAACTCCCCGCTCTTCGTCATCGCGCGAAGATCGCGATTTGTTGCGGCAACCAATCGGATATCCACCTTATAGCTATGAGTCGAGCCGACCGGTTGAATTTCGTGGGTCTCAACGGCGCGTAACAGCTTGGGTTGGAGTTTGAGTGGCAACTCTCCAATTTCATCAAGGAACAAAGTTCCACCGCTGGCCGAACGGAAATAACCCACCGCGTCCTCGCGCGCGTCGGTGAAGGCGCCCTTTACGTGTCCAAAGAGTTGCGATTCAGCGAGCGAATCCACCAGGTTGGAGCAGTTGAAAGTCACAAAGGGTCCGTTGGGCGTCGGCCCCAGCGTGTGCAGAGCTCGCGCAACGAGTTCCTTGCCGGTGCCGGATTCTCCGTGGACCAGAACGGTAGCCTTGTAAGGGCTCAGCCTGGCGATCGTCTTGAGAATCTTGCGCACATGCGCCGATCGCACCAACATTCCGCCGATGCGCTCCGACCCCTGCGCCAGGGTGTCCAAGCCGATTCGGTCAGACGCAGATGGGTTCGTCTCGAAGTGTTGCCGATGCGCCGGACTATGCTTGGCGGCCTCGGCCGCCGTGTCCTCGCTGTGAGCCATAACATCCCCCCGCGGTGTCCCCGCCGCGAGCCTACTCTCTGTCATAAAGGCAGAGCTACATGTTGTAGGAAAATGATATATTCTAGGCGAGCGTAGTCTGTCAAGTGCAGTAGTCGTATTTTTTGGATTCGCTTGAGCGAAAGCGGGTTGTATTTGGCACTACCGTCGGCGGTCCGGCTCCGGAAGGAAGCTCAAGGTCCGGGAAATGCCCCGAATTTGGAGAGATAAGTTGATTGCTCGCATCGATGGCGCTGCTGCGCCTGGCGGGGAGTAGTCGCCCGGACTTCCAAAGCGCGCGATTCCCTGTAAACATCGCATTTCTGGCAATCATGGGAGCCGTTAGCTCAGGCAGGTAGAGCATCTGACTTTTAATCAGAGGGTCCCGGGTTCGAGTCCCGGACGGCTCACAAAATGACCCTTTAATTTCGGGGAGTTTTCCCGCTCGCGCCAGGTGTCTATGTTGCTGCGCGAACTTAAGCGTGCATGAAGGACCGTGGACCGAGACAGCAGCTGCTCTGCGGGCAGCCGGAGAATTCGGATTGTGATGCGCGCTAAAGCGCTGATGGTGATGGGAACCGCCTCT